>NZ_JBHWVJ010000152.1:0-9132 GCF_042736725.1 Streptomyces sp. NPDC060028
GCCCCCGAACCCCGTCAACGCCACCGAGCACACGAGTCCCGAACGTCACCCCGCCGGGCCGAACCGCCCCTACACCCCTACACCGCCGACTCCGGTGCGATGCGGCTTCGGACCGCCGACTGGACGTCCTCTTCCTCCGCCGGGTCCGATGCCAGGCGGCGCAGGCGCGGGGCCACGCGGGCGTCTGCCGTCTCCGCGTGGCGGGCCGCCACCTCGCGGGTGGTCTCCTCGCAGTCCCAGAGGCATTCGACGGCGAAGCCCGCCGCGAAGGACGGGTCCGTGCTGGCCAGTGCCCGGGCTGCGCGGCCGCGCAGGTGGGACGAGGCCGTCTCGCGGTAGATGTGGCGCAGCACCGGGGCCGCGCAGCCGATCGCCAGGCGGCCCGCTCCGTCGACCAGGGCGAACAGCAGGCGGGTGTCCGGGCCGTCGCCGCGGACGGTGGAGCGCAGTGCCCCGAGGACGAGATGGGCGTCCTCGGCGTCGCCGCGGGCGGCCAGGAGGGCCGCCGCGGCCGCTCCCAGGGCGTCGGGGCGGTGGATCCAGCGGCGGGCGCGTTCGACTGCGGCGGGGCCGCACATGCGCTCGTAGGCGGCCACGGCGGGTTCGTCGCCGGCGGCTTCGATGAGGTCCAGGACGGCCGGGTTGTCCGGTTCGGCGAGGACCAGGTGGTGCAGGGCGGTGGCGCGGGCGGCCTCGCCGGAGGCGCCGGCGGCGGCCGCCAGGATGGCCGGGCGGTCCTCGGGCGCGGCGACGGCGGCGAGACATCGCGCGGCAGGCACGTGCAGCGGGGTGCCGCGGCGCAGCCCGTCGGCGGCCCAGTCGAATACGGCCTGGACTCCCCAGCCGGGCCGGGGGCCGGAGGGGGTCAGCTGGCGCTGCCAGCGGTCGAAGGAGCCCTGTTGGCGGGCGGCGCGCAGCCGCTCCCCGTACTCGGCCGACTCTTCCCACAGGCACCAGGGTCTGGGTTCGTACGCGTCGCGGACGGCGGCGGCCAGCCGCGCCTCGCCGTCCGCCGTGTGGGGGAAGCGGGCGAGGACGGGTGCGGCGAGGCCGCGCAGGCCTTCGTCGTCGTCGCGCAGGGCGAGCTCGTCGAGGGCCCAGGCCCAGTTCGCGCCGGAGGCGGCGTACCGGCGCAGCAGCATCAGTGCGTCGTCGCGGCCGTACGAGGCGAGGTGGCCGAGTACGGACAGGGCGAGGCCGGTGCGGTTCTCGTCCTCGTCGAAGAGGTCTTCCGCGCTGAAGAGGTGGGTCTCGATCTCGCCGAGGGGGCCGTCGAGGTCCAGGTACAGGCGGGCGTAGTACAGCGAGCGGTTCTCGACCTGCCAGTCCTGGCGCGGGTCGCGGAGCACGCACTGGTTGAGGGCCGCGAGGGCCTCCGTGCGGGGCGCCGCGAGGGCGTGGAGGGTGCCGTCGCCGCGACCGCGCTGGAGGAGCCCGAGCAGGGTGCCGCTTGGCGCTATGACTGGTTCGAACATGGGAATGGCCTCAAATCAAGCTGGGGACGCAACCGGGAATCGGGATTCACAGGGCCGCGTAACAGCATGTGAGGACGTCCGCCGTCATGTTCCGCTCGATGTAGACCATTGCCTTCTCACTCTCGTCGGTGCTCCGCGACCGTGCCGGGCCGGTGTGGCAGGGGTGGCTGTGGACACCCGTTGTGTCCAGTCCGCTCCTGCCCGTCCGTCATGTCCGCGAATCGAATCCGTCGCCATGATGACCCAGCCGCTTTGTCCACCGCGACCACATTTCCGGCTGCCGTGACCAACCTGTGAGGTCCGCGGTGGTCAGTCGGCGGTCAGCTCCCGCCCAAAAGCGGACTACTTGGCTCCGAAGAGTTCCAGCAGGTCGGCCTTTGCGAACATGCGCGCCGTGTCCACGGCGGAGGGGGTTCCGGCGTTCGGATCGGCTCCGCCGGCGAGCAGGGCGCGGATGACGGCCTCCTCGCCCTTGAAGACGGCGCCGGCGAGCGGGGTCTGCCCGCGGTCGTTGGCGCGGTCGGCTTCGGCACCGCGGGCCAGCAGGGCCGTGACGGCTTCGGCGTGGCCGTGGTAGGCGGCCAGCATGACGAGGGTGTCGCCGCGGTCGTTGGTGAGGTTCGCGGGGACTCCGGCGTCGAGGTACGCGGCGAGCTCCCCGGTCCGGCCGTGGCGGGCGAGGTCGAAGATCTTGGTGGCCAGTTCGATGACGTCCTCGTCGGGGGCGTCCTGCGGACCGCCCGCGGTGGGCTCGTGCCCGGGGTTGCGCTCGCTCATCGGTCGTACCGCCTTTCACTCGCTTGTGGCAAGGAGTTTCCCCAGGCCGTGCGGGCAGGGGTGCGTACGGCGCTGCGTCCGTACGGGTGAATCGCCAGGGTAGCGCCCGGACCTGCACATGAGCGGGCCGGCCCGAGGCAAGGATCACCGCCGAGCCCCTTCACCTCCGGCGCGCCAGGCGGAGTGGGCCGGTCAAGTGAAAAACGCCGCCGTTCACCCGTATGCACCTTTTGTCGCATTGATACTTGCTGTGAGCTTGGAAGAACTGATGGTGACTGTCCCCACTCACCAGGAGAACTCCTCATGGTCCTGTCCATCTCAGGTGTCGTCCTGCTCGGCATCATCTGCTTCCTGTTCTTCAAGAAGGACGGCATGAAGCTGACGCACGCGTTCGTCTGCGGGCTCTTCGGCTTCTTCCTCGCCGGCTCCGCCATCGCCCCCAGCATCACGGCGAGCACCGCGAGCCTCGCGAGTCTCCTCGGCGGGATCAAGCTCTAGCGCCGTCCGACCGCAACCCCGCCACACCCACAACTCCAGGAGACGCCCGTGGCCCGGCGCCCACTTCCCCGCATCCTCAGCAACGGCACCTCGTCGCTGGCCCGGGGCCGCGACCTCGCTCGCACGGCCGCCGACAGCGCCACGGACGTCCTCCATCCGCTCCTCACCATCGGACGCGGCCTGCGCATCCTGGCCTCCGCCGGGCGGCGCAAATGGTCCGGGACGCCCAAGGACAAGCGTGGTCCCGCGCTGTTCCTGGGCGCCGCCTGCGTCCTCGTGGTCGCGCTCGTCCCCTACGGCCCCCTGACCGCCCTGATCACGCTCATGGCGGCGGCGGCCTGGCAGGGACGCGACCGCGCCCCGGTGAAGACCGGGCCCAACGATGCCGAGACCGAACGGCTCGGCTCCCTCTACGAAGCCCTCGTGCCGTACTTCTCCATCCCGGAGGACCCCAATCCGCTCTTCGCCCACGGCGGGGACTGGGACAAGGCCTTCAGCGGCTACGAGTTCGACGAGGCGGGCCGCGTCACCCGGCTCCACATTCGCTACCCGGCCTACTTCACCGATGGCGAGGCCACCTCGCGGGCCCGGATCGAGGCACTGCTGCACGCCAAGTCCGGGCGCGGACGGGAGTACCTCTTCGACTGGGACGAGGAGGGCAACCAGCTCGACCTCAGTGTGCTGGCGGCGTTGCCGACGGCGATCGCCGCCCAGCCGTTCGTGACCTCCCCCGGCGAGACCGTGCTCGGCTTCACCGACGCGGGCAGCGTCCAGCGCACCCTGCCCGTCCTGGAGGGCGACGAGCCCCGGGACGTGCCGCCCGTGATCTGGCGCACCGGCCCCCGGTCCACCGAGCCGCACCTGCTGGCCGTCGGCCAGCCCGGCAGCGGCACCTCGACCCTGCTGCGCTCGATCGCCCTGCAGGCCCTCCAGCACGGTGGCGACGTACTGATCGTCGAGGGCGGCGGCAGCGGCGAGTACGCCTGCCTCTCGGGCCGCACCGGCGTCCTGGCCGTGGAGGGCGGGCCTGCCGGGGCCCTGGCCACCCTGGAGTGGGCCGCGCAGGAGACCGAGCGGCGGCTGATCGCCACCCACCGCGCCCGCGAGGCCGGACGGCCCGCGCCCGAGGACACCCGGCGCCCGCTGTGGATCCTGCTGGACCAGCCCACGGTGCTGGCCCACCTCGCGACCGCCGAGGGGAGTCCGGACCCGCTGGCGCAGCTCCCGGTGGCGCTGCGGCACGGGCGCGCCGCGAACGTCACCGTGGTGGTGGCCGAGCACCACGACCACCTGGAGCTGCTGAACGACGCCGTCTGGCAGCACACCCGGGCCCGCGTGGTGCTGGGGCCGGCCACGATCCAGCAGATCGCCGACGTGCTGGGGCTGCCGCCGCACACCACCCCGACGGCCCAGGTGCCGCCGGGCCGCGGGTACGCCCGGCTCGGCGCGGGTCCCGTGCACCGCCTCCAGGTGCCCGCGACGCCGGACCCGTACGACGACGGCACGCATCCGGTACACCGCCAGGCCGTGCTGGAACTCCTGCCCGGGCGCCAGGCGGCCGCGGTCGCCGCCGTCCCGGACCCCGTCGGCCACCTCACGCTGACCAAGCCGCCACAGGCGCAGCCCCCGGCGCAGTCGATCGACGCCCCGGAGATCCCCGAGATGCCGGCCGACGCTCCCTGGCCCGGGCGGCTCGGTTAGGCCACGAAGGTGCGCGGCGGCTCCGCGCCGCTGCCGCCCGCACCGGTGCCGACCAGGCGGGCCGCCGCCGCCAGTCGGGCGGCGGCCTCATCGGCCACCGGGCCGCCCACGGTGAACGGCAGCCGGACGTAGCCCTCGAAGGCCCCGTCGACGCCGAACCGCGGCCCCGAGGGAACCCGTACGCCGACCCGCTCCCCCACCTCGGCCAGCCGGGAGCCGGACAGTCCGCCCGCGCGGGCCCACAGGGTCAGCCCGCCGCGCGGGACCTCGAACTCCCAGTCGGGCAGCTCCCGGCGCACGGCGGTGACGAGCGCGTCCCGGTTCTCCCGGGCCTGGTCGCGGCGGATCCCCACCGCTTCCTCCCAGCCGCCGGTGCGCATCAGCCAGTGCACCGCGAGCTGCTCCAGCACGGGTGTGCCGAGGTCGGCGTACGCGCGCGCCGCGACGAGGCTGCGGATGACGTCGGGGGCCGCGCGGACCCAGCCGATGCGCATCCCGGCCCAGAAGGCCTTGCTGGCGGAGCCGACGGTGATCACGGTGGAGCCGGCCGGGTCGAAGGAGCAGACCGGGCGCGGCATGACCAGGTCCGGTTCCAGCTGGAGTTCGGCCATGGTCTCGTCGGCGATCAGGACGGTGCCGGCGGAGCGGGCGGCCTCGACCATGGCGCGGCGCTGTTCGTCGGAGGCCAGGGCGCCGGTCGGGTTGTGGAAGTCGGCGACGACGTAGGCCAGGCGCGGGGCGGAGTCGCGCAGCACCTGGCGCCAGACGTCCATGTCCCAGCCGGTCAGCCCTTCCGCCATGGCCACGGGTACGAGGCGCGCTCCGGCGGCGCGCATGAGCTGGAGGATGTTGGCGTAGGACGGGGATTCGACGGCGATCCGCTCGCCGCGGCCCGCGAAGAGGCTGCAGATGGCGTCGATCGCGCCCATGGCCCCGGTGGTGACCATGATCTGCTCGGGCATGGTCGGGATGCCGCGCTCGGTGTAGCGCTCGGCGAGCATCCGGCGCAGTGCGGGCAGCCCGGCGGGGTAGTCGCCGTGGGTGTGCGCGTAGGGCGGGAGTTCCTCCAGGGCGCCCTGGACGGCCTTGGTGAGCCAGGGCTCGGGGGCCGGGAGGGCGGCGCAGCCGAGGTCGATCATCGAGCCGAGCGATTCGGGGGGCAGCGGTTCCAGGCCGCGCGCGGGCAGCGGATTGCCGGCCGGTACGGCGGTCCAGCTGCCGGCGCCGCGGCGGGACTCCAGGAATCCCTCGCCGCGCAGGGCCTCGTACGCGGCGGCGACGGTGGTGCGGCTGAGGGAGAGGGCGACGGCGAGCTCCCGCTCGGCGGGCAGCCGGGCGGCGACGGGGACCCGGCCCTCCAGGACGAGCAGCCGGATCCCGTCGGCGAGGGTGCGGTAGGCGGGCAGCTTGCGGGCGCCGGGGACGGCGGGCCGTTCCTGCTGGGAGGTGATGAGCCGGGCGAGCTGTGCGGCACCGACCGCCGAGGTCCACTGAGCCATGCTGTCCGGTCCACCTTCATAGAATTGGCCCCGACCGGCCCCGAGAGTGGTCGGGATTGGATTGCTTCTGCCGTCACAGGGTGGCATGCGGGAGTCCATTCGGACCAGGGGCCCGGACGGCGGAGTCGTTCACCGCCCGGCCATCCGGTCGGCGACGGCTCGGGGGATACTGCGGCGGTGACGCACGTACGCCTTCGCCACCCGTATCTGGACCACCCGGCTCCGATCCCCTTCGCGCACCGGGGTGGGGCCGCGGACGGACTGGAGAACACCGCCGCCGCCTTCCGCCGGGCCGCCGCCACGGGATACCGGTACTTCGAGACCGACGTCCACGCCTCGGCCGACGGGAAGCTGGTGGCCTTCCACGACGCGACCCTGGACCGGGTGACGGACGCGCAGGGCCGTATCCGCGAGCTGCCCTGGAGCCGCATCCGGGAAGCCCGGGTGGGCGGGACCGAGCCGCTGGCGCTCTTCGAGGAGCTGCTGGAGGAGTTTCCGGACGCCCGTTGGAACATCGACGTCAAGGACGAGTCGGCCCTGCACCCGCTGGTCAACCTGATCGCCCGGGCCGGGGTCTGGGACCGGGTCTGCGTGGGCTCGTTCTCGGAGAGCCGGGTGGCACGGGCCCAGAAGATCGCGGGGCCGCGCCTGGCCACCTCGTACGGGGTGCGCGGGGTGCTGGGGCTGCGGCTGCGCTCCTTCGCGATCCCGGCGGCGCTGCGCGTCGGCGCGGTGGCGGCGCAGGTTCCGGAGATCCAGGCGGGCATCCGTGTCGTCGACCGGCGGTTCGTACGCATCGCGCACGAGCGGGGACTCCAGGTGCACGTCTGGACCGTGAACGAACCGGAACGTATGGAGGCGCTGCTCGACCTGGGTGTCGATGGCATCATGACCGACCGGATCGACATCTTGCGCACGGTGCTGGACCGGCGCGGGGCCTGGGCCTGACGAGCCCGTTCGGCCTCCGTGCCCGGTGGGGCGGCCGCTGCGGTACGGGGACCAGCGAGGGGGCACTCATGAGTGCGCGGACGGCACAAGAAGCGGAATCGGGCGCGGAGGACGGCAGAGCCGGATCGGGCGGCGAGGACGGCAGAGCCGAGGCCTCCGCGCGCGCCGCGCGCAAGCGCGAGCAGCGCGGCTGGTATTTCTACGACTTCGCCTGCTCGGTCTACTCGACGAGCGTGCTCACGGTGTTCCTCGGGCCGTACCTGACCTCGGTGGCCAAGGCCGCCGCGGACGCCGAGGGGTACGTGCATCCGCTGGGCATCCCGGTGCGGGCGGGGTCCTACTTCGCGTACACCGTGTCGGCCTCGGTGATCGCGGCCGTTCTGATCATGCCGCTGGCGGGTGCGGTCGCCGACCGTACCGGCCGCAAGAAGCCGCTGCTGGCGGCCGCGGCGTACACGGGTGCGGCGGCGACGGCCGGGATGTTCTTCCTGGGCGGTGAGCGCTATCTCCTCGGCGGGCTGCTGCTGATCGTCGCGAACGCGGCGCTCGCGGTCTCGATGGTGCTCTACAACGCCTTCCTGCCGCAGATCGCCACCCCCGACGAGCGCGACACCGTCTCCTCCCGCGGCTGGGCCTTCGGCTACACCTCGGGCGCCTTCGTGCTGGTGCTGAACCTGGTGCTGTTCCAGGGCCACGACTCCTTCGGCCTCTCCGAGGGCGAAGCGGTGCGGATCTGTCTGGCCTCGGCGGGCCTGTGGTGGGGAGCGTTCGCGGTCATCCCGCTGCGCAGGCTGCGGGACCGGGCGGTCGTACGGGAGGCGGGCGCGGGCGCGGGCCCGGCCGTCAGCGGGTGGCGGCAGCTGCTGGCCACCCTGAGGGACATGCGGCGCTATCCGCTGACCCTGTCGTTCCTGCTGGCGTACCTGATCTACAACGACGGCGTGCAGACGGTGATCTCCCAGGCCTCGATCTACGGCTCCGAGGAGCTGGAGCTGGAGCAGTCCACGCTGATCGTGGCCGTGCTGCTGGTGCAGATCCTGGCCGTGGCGGGCGCGCTGGGGATGGGCCGGCTCGCCGCGGTGTACGGCGCCAAGCGGACGATTCTGGGTTCGCTGGCCGCGTGGGGCCTGACCCTGGCGGCCGGTTACTTCCTGCCGGCCCGGACGCCGGTGTGGTTCTTCGCGCTGGCCTCGATGATCGGGCTGGTGCTGGGCGGCAGCCAGGCGCTGTCGCGTTCGCTGTTCTCGCACCTGGTCCCGGCGGGCAAGGAGGCCGAGTACTTCTCGGCGTACGAGATGAGCGACCGCGGGCTGAGCTGGGTGGGGCCGCTGGTCTTCGGCCTGACGTACCAGGTCACCGGCAGCTACCGGGACGCGATCATCTCGTTGGTGGCCTTCTTCGCACTGGGTTTCGTGCTGCTCGCCAGGGTGCCGGTGCGGCGCGCGGTGCAGGCGGCGGGCAATCCTGTACCCGAGCGGATCTGACGGCCGGGTCCGGGCTCGCGGGGCGGTCGGCCCGAACCGTATTCACGAGCGAATTCCGAACGGATTTCGACGTGGAAGCGAAGGGCCGGTAGTGTACGCCTTTGCCCTGCCAGGCGGACCGTTACTGCATGCTGCAGAAGTGAAGACGTTGGGTGACATCTGCTGCCAGATGTGACAAAACGGGCATTGGTGGGTACAACAAGGGGCGGCACGACGGGCGACGCGTGACCCGGAGCGGGAATCTATACCGCCGACCGGACGTTGACCGGATGACGACGACAGCGACACCTGTCCTGTGGGCGACAAGCCCGGGAGGCACGATTCATGAGTGAGCGAGCTCTCCGCGGTACGCGGCTCGTGGTTACCAGCTACGAGACGGACCGCGGCATCGATCTGGCCCCGCGCCAGGCGGTGGAGTACGCATGCCAGAACGGACATCGATTTGAGATGCCGTTCTCGGTTGAGGCAGATATTCCGCCGGAGTGGGAGTGCAAGGCGTGCGGCGCCATGGCACTCCTGGTCGACGGAGACGGGCCCGAGGAGAAGAAGGGCAAGCCTGCGCGAACGCACTGGGACATGCTCATGGAGCGACGCACTCGCGAGGAGTTGGAGGAAGTGCTCGCCGAAAGGCTGGCGGTCCTCCGTTCCGGCGCCATGAACATTGCCGTGCATCCGCGGGACAGCCGCAAGTCCGCGTAACGCGGGCGCTGAGCACGGGAAAAGCTGAGGGGCCCCGCCACTTTGTGGCGG
>NZ_JBHWVJ010000153.1:0-8559 GCF_042736725.1 Streptomyces sp. NPDC060028
GCGCACCGAAGTGCGCCGCGCCGGGCCCGAACGGGACTACGCCCGGTCGTCGATCGGGATCTGCGCCTGGAGCGGGCTCTTGGCGTTCACAGGGGCAGCGGCGGGGGCGGGAGCCTGCTGGGCTCCCGGGGCCTGCTGGGACATCGACGCGAGCAGCTGCCGCGCCAGGCCCAGGCCCGTGCCGCCCATCGTGAGGGCCTTGGCGAACATGTCACCCATCCCCTCGGCGCCGTTGAGCAGCACCATGTGCTCCACGTTCCCGAAGGCCGCCGCGCCCGCCTCCACGATCGCCGGCCAGTTCTCGGCCAACTGCTGCGCGACCACGGCCTCCTGGTTCTCCGCCAGCGCGGCGGCCCGCGCCTTGATGGCCTCCGCCTCGGCCAGACCCTTGGCCTTGGCCGACGCGGCCTCCGCCAGACCCCGCGCCTGCGTCGCCGCCGCCTCGGCCTCACCGGTCGCCCGGGTGGCCTTCGCGGCCGCCAGGCCCCGCGCCTCCGTCGCCCGGGCGTCGGCGGCCGCGGCCGTCGTCACCCGGGTCGCCTCGGCGGCCGCCGCCAGTTCCGTCTCCTTCGCCTTGGCCTGCGCCGCGGAGATGCGCGCGTCGCGGTCCGCCTCGGCGCGGGTGCGCGTCTCGTACGCCGCCGCGTCCGCGGGCTTGCGTACGTCCGCCTGGAGCTGCTGCTCGCGCCGGTTCGCCTCCAGCTCCGCGACCCGGGTCTCCTGGACCACGACCTCCTGCCGCGCGGCCGCGTCCGAGAGCGGGCCCGCCTGGCGGGCCGTCGCGGCCGCCTTGTCCCGCTCGGCCTGGTAGCCGGCCTGGAGGATCTCGCTGTCGCGGGTGGCCTCCGACATCCGGGCGAAGGCGGCCTGTTCGGCCTCGGTCGCCAGCAGGTTCGCGTCGGCCTGCGCGATCCGCGCGTCCCGCTGGACCGCCGCCGCGTGCGGCATGGCCAGGTTCTTGATGTAGCCCGTCGGGTCCTCGATCTCGTGGATCTGCAGCGAGTCCACGATCAGGCCGAGCTTCTCCATCTCCGTACCGCAGGCCATCCGGGTCTGGCCGGTCAGCTTCTCCCGGTCCCGGATCATGTCCTCGACCGTCAACCCGCCGACGATGGACCGCAGATGGCCGGCGAAGACGATGTGCACCCGCTCCGGCATCATCTTCTGCTGGTCCAGGAACCGGCGGGCGGCGTTGGCGATGGACACGAAGTCGTCGCCCACCTTGAAGATCACCACGCCTTTGACCCGCAGCGGGATCCCCTGGTGGGTGACGCAGTCCACCAGCAGCTGCGTCTCGTTGAGGTCCAGGGACATCTTCCGCACCGCCTGCACACCGGGCAGTACGAGGGTTCCGCGCCCGGTGACGATCCGGAACCCCATGCCCTCGCCGAGCCCCTCCGTCTTGTGCGCGGAGCCGGATATGACGAGTGCCTCGTTGGGCTCGGCCACCCGCCACATGAGCTTGAACAGACCGACCAACACCATGATTGCGGCGACAACGATGCCCGCCACGACGCCGATAGCCATCGGCAACTCCCCCTTTGACGCGGTGCCGTTCGACACCGACGAGGGCGAGTGTGCGCCTGTCCGCGGCGCCGGAGAAGACGGCTGGGCAATCTTGTCGCCATCTTGATACGCACAGGTGGCGAGGGGGCTCAGTTGTCGTAGGCGGCCATCACGTACACCGTGCGCGGCGGCAGGTGCTCCACGACCGTCACCACCGTCCCGACGGCCAGCCTGCCGGTCCCCGGCGCCGGATGCGCGAGGAAGTGTTCCGCCCCGCCCCGGATCCGCACGATGACCTCGCCCACCAGCCCCGGCCCGACCGTCCCGGTCACCCGGCCGTCCAGTCCCACCATGTCCGTGTCCCCCATGGGCCGAGGGTACGCCGCGCACCTCACGGGCGGTACGCGTACCGCCCGGCGGATCACGCGCCCGCCCGGGACGCCCCCCGGGTCACCCGACCGGGCGCGGCGACCCCGGGGCTCCGCCCGGACCCGCCCCCCAAACGCCGACGGGGCTGAGTTGTGGCTGATGCCCGGCAGCGGCGCCGTGCGGGCTCCTAGTGCTGTGGCCGGTCGCAGCACTAGCTGTGGCCGAGGTCCGCCTCGGAGAGGTCCGTCGGGGAGAGCGAGCCCGTGTCCGGGGTGGGGCGCAGGGGGAACTCGTCCGAGGCCATCGAGTCCAGCACCGGCGGCGCCGGCCGGGGCGGCTTCGGCATGACCGCGGCCTCCGAGTGGCCGCCGCAGCCGTACGACAGGGAGACGAGGTGGCCGTCGGCCGGACCGAACTCGTTCGCGCAGACACCGAAGGCCTGCCCCAGCGAGCCGCCGATCGCGACCAGGAAGCCACAGGAGACGCACGAGGCGGGGGCCGCCTGCGCCATCGGGGTCTTCGCGCCGAAGGACTCGTCCCAGCGGTCGGCCGCGGTGTGCAGCCCGTACCGGGACAGGACCCGGGCCCGGCGCATGCCGAGCTCCTCCGCGACCGAGGTGATGGACCCGCGCACCGGGACCACCGCGCGGTCGGTGACGTCCGCGTCCTCCGCCTCGACCAGTTCCGCCATCTCGGGGGACACCACCGAGTTCGGCGGCGGCGCGTCCTCGCCCGACCAGCCCGCCTCCAGCCGCAGGTCCTCGGCGTCGGTGGGCAGCAGATCGCCCGGACCCATGTCGCCCGGCCGCAGCCGCTCGCTCCACGGCACCCACTCGGGGGCCAGCAGCGCGTCCTCGCCGGGAAGCAGCACCGTTTCGTCGAGGGTGACGTTCTTCGCCCGGGAGGCCCGCGTCACGGTGACGGCCCAGCGCCAGCCGCGGTAGCCCGGGTCCTTGCACTCGAAGAAGTGCGTGACGACCCGGTCGCCCTCGGAAACGGTGGAGACGTGCTCGCCCACCACTCCGGGGGCGGCGGCTTCCTCGGCCGCCGCGCGGGCGAGGTCTACCGCCTCGGCGCACAGGCGGTCGGGGGTACGGCTTCGCGTCGTCGCAGCACTCACAGGTCTCGTTCTCTCCTACGCCGTCTCACGAGTGCGCCGTCCGTACTGTCGTCCACAACGACCCGTCGGTCCTGTCCGTACGAGGCGCGGGCGGAGCGGACCAGAGGGCCGCGTCGACGTCCGCACCCGATCGGCCTCGGGCGCACCTACCTGCTATCCATTCTGCGGGATCGCGAAGAGGCGCGCGGCCAAGAGCAACCGCCGGTGGCGCGCTAGGCACGCTACCTCCTCCGGCGCCTTCGGCCCACATGCAAGGTCCGATTCGCGGACATGCCCACCGCCCGGACCCCGATCGGCCACGCGCCCGAGACGCGCCGCAGGGGGTCCGCGAGGGCCGAGTACGGCACTATGGCCAGGTGGCACCCGTACGGTCGTCCGCTGGCGGCTCGGGACCGGCCAGGCGGGCCGGCCGGGCCGTCGGGCATGCCCTGCACCGGCCGTTCACCGGTACGGCGCGCGGGATCCGGCGGGCCACGCACGCGCACGGGGCCGGTGAATCGGGCCTCGGCAAGCTGATCGAACTGCACGCCATCAACGGCGCGGGCGATGTAATGATCACGGTCGCGCTCGCCTCCACGGTGTTCTTCTCGGTGCCCACGGACGAGGCACGCGGCCGAGTGGCCCTGTACCTGGCGATCACGATGGCCCCTTTCACCCTGCTGGCCCCGGTGATCGGCCCGCTGCTGGACCGGCTGCCGCACGGCCGGCGGGCCGCGATGGCGGGCGCGATGCTGACGCGGGCGCTGCTGGCCGTGATGATGTCGGGCGCGGTCGCGACGGGCGGCCTGGAGCTGTACCCGGCGGCGCTGGGCGTCCTGGTCGCCTCGAAGGCCTACGGCGTCGTACGCAGCGCCGTGGTGCCGAGGCTGCTGCCGCCCAAATTCTCACTCGTCAAGGCGAACTCCCGGGTCACGCTGGCGGGCCTGCTGGCCACGGGCGCCGCCGCGCCGGTGGGGGCCGGCCTGCACACGATCGGGCCGCCGTGGCCGCTGTACGGGGCCTGCGCCATCTTCATCTGGGGGACCTTCGCGGCGTTCTCGCTGCCGCACAAGGTGGACGAGGCGAAGGGCGAGCGCCGGGCCCGGCTGTCCACCCACGAGGCGCACTCGCAGCGGCCGGGGCTGCGCACGGTCAGCCAGTCGGTGCTGTGCGGCCTGCTGGCGAACGCGTCGATGCGCGGGCTGTCCGGGTTCCTGATCTTCTTCCTGGCCTTCCTGCTGCGGGAGCATCCGCTCGCCGGGCAGAGCGCGGCGGTGTCCCTGGGCATCGTCGGCGTCTCGGCGGGCGTCGGGAACGCCTGCGGCACCGCGGTGGGTGCCTGGCTCCGGGCCCGCGCCCCCGAGGCGATCATCGCGGCCGTGCTGTGCCTGACGCTCGGCGTGGCGATCATGGCGGCCGTCTTCTTCAGCGGGGTCTTCATGGCCGTACTCGGCGCGACGGCCGGCTTCTGCCAGGCCCTGGCGAAGCTGTCCCTGGACGCGATGATCCAGCGCGACGTCCCCGAGGCCGTGCGCACCTCGGCCTTCGCCCGCTCCGAGACGCTGCTCCAAGTGGCGTGGGTGCTGGGCGGCGCGATCGGCATCGCCCTGCCGCTGAACGGGGTCCTGGGCATGGCCGTCGCCGCGGGCGTGGTCGCCCTGGGCGCCGTCATGGCCGTCCGCGGCCTCCTCGCCTCCCCCCGCCACCAGCAGCACCACTCCTCCCGGCCGCGGGTGGCATGACGGCGAGCCACACCGTGGGACCCCGTGCAGCGGCTCGGCCTACGGGCCAGATAGCCTTCGGCTCATGACCGCACCGCTTTTCTCGGGTAGGGCCCGCCGCAGCGTCGCGGCCCTCGGAGCCGTTTCCGCCGGCCTCCTCCTCCTCTCCGCCTGCGACAAGCCGACACCGCTGGCGACCGTGACGGTCGGCACCTCGTCGGTGTCCACCGAGGCCGCCTGCCACGACGGCACGGAGCTCTCCCCGGACAAGGTCCAGGAGTGCCTCGCCAACAGCAAGGACGCCAAGACCGTCGAGTACGGCCGTGGCGACACCCTGCGCCTCGGTGTCGAGCCCGATGTCGTCGAGGACGGCAAGAAGTGGCAGGCGGTCCTCGACGGCCAGCCGATCACCGAGCCCTCGGCGAACACCTACCGCAGCTTCCCGGGCGCCGACATCTTCGCGACCGGCGGCCAGGGCGAGGCCCCGGCCTCGAAGAAGCTGCACATCGTCCAGGTCGGCGCGGACGGCAAGCCGCTCGCGGTCTGGGCCTTCAACATCAAGCTCAAGTAGTCACGTACCCACGGTGCGCGCGCTCATCGTGACCGCGGTGACGGCGGAGGCGGACTCCGTCGTCACAGGTCTCACCCCTCATCCGGACACTCCCGGCCCTGAGCCGCGCGCGCTGCCCGGGGGCTATCTCGTCCGCCGCCGGGACCTGCCCGGCATCGCCCTCGACGTGCTCGTCGGGGGCGTCGGACCGGCGGCCGCGGCCGCCGGTGCCGCCACCGCCCTGGCCCTCGCCGACTACGGCCTCGTCGTCTCCGCCGGCATCGGCGGCGGGTTCGCGCCCGCCGCCCCGCCCGGCTCGCTCGTCGTCGCCGACGCGATCGTGGCCGCCGACCTGGGGGCGGACACGCCCGACGGCTTCCTCGACGTCACCGCGCTCGGCTTCGGCCACAGCGTCCACCTGCCGCCCGCCGAGCTCGCCGCCCGCGCCGCCGAGGCGACCGGGGCGCTGCTGGCGCCCGTGCTCACCGTCTCCACCGTCACCGGCACCGCCGCCCGCGCCGCCGAGCTCGCCGCCCGGCACCCGCTCGCCGGTGCCGAGGCCATGGAGGGCTTCGGGGTCGCGGAGGCCGCGGCCGCGCACGGGCTGCCCGTGCTGGAGATCCGCGCCGTGTCCAACGCCGTCGGCCCGCGCGACCGTGCCGCCTGGCGGATCGGGGACGCCCTGGCGGCGCTGGCCGAGGGAATGCGCGTACTGGGCCCCGTACTCGCCCACTGGGGAGGACAGCATGAGCAACAGCACCACTGACCCGCGCCACCCGCTCCGCATCGCCTATTCGCCGTGTCCCAACGACACCTTCGTCTTCGACGCGTGGGCGCACGGCCGGATCCCGGGCGCGCCCGCCCTGGACGTCACCTTCGCGGACATCGACATCACCAACGGCATGGCCGAGCGCGGCGAGCGGGACGTGCTGAAGGTGTCGTACGCCGTACTGCCCTGGGTGCTCGACGAGTACGCGCTGCTGCCGTGCGGCGGCGCGCTGGGGCGCGGCTGCGGCCCGCTCGTGCTCGTCAAGGACCGCGGCCTGACGCACGGGCCCGGGATCGACCTCACCGGCAAGACCGTCGCCGTGCCGAGCGAGCGCTCCACCGCCTACCTGCTGTTCCGGCTGTGGGCCGCCGACGTGCTGCCCGCGGGCGTCGGCAAGGTGGTCGTGCTGCCGTTCCACGAGATCATGCCCGCCGTGCGCGACGGACGGGTGGACGCCGGACTGGTCATCCACGAGGCCCGGTTCACCTATCAGGACTACGGGCTGCACTGCCTGGCCGACATGGGCGAGCACTGGGAGTCCACCACCGGCCTGCCGATCCCGCTCGGCGCGATCATCGCCAAGCGCTCGCTGGGCGCCGACGTGCTGCGCACGCTGGCCGAGTCGGCCCGTACGTCGGTGCGGATGGCCTGGGACGACCCGGAGGCCTCCCGCCCGTACGTACGCGCCCACGCGCAGGAGCTGGACCCGGCCGTCGCCGACCAGCACATCGGGCTGTACGTCAACGAGTTCACCGCCGGCCTCGGCGACGCCGGCTACGCGGCCGTCCGCGGGCTGCTGACGCGGGCCGCCGCAGAGGGACTTGTTCCGGCCATCGGTCCGGACGCGCTGGCCTTCCCGTAGGCCCGGCGGCCGCAACGACAGTGCCCCGCCGACTCGTTCGAGTGGCGGGGCACCGTGCGTGCGGAAGGTCAGACGTCGAGCTGGTCGGCCACCGCGCGGAGCAGTCCGGCGATCTTCGCGCCGTGCACCTTGTCGGGGTAGCGGCCGCGCTCCAGCATCGGGGTGATGTTTTCCAGCAGGGTCGTGAGGTCCTGCACGATCGAGGCGAGCTCGTCCGGCTTGCGCCGCTGCGCGGCCGCGACCGAGGGGGTCGGGTCCAGCACCGTCACGGAAAGTGCCTGGTCACCGCGCTGACCGGCCACCACGCCGAACTCGACGCGCTGGCCGGGCTTGAGGGCATCCACCCCGTCGGGGAGTACCGACGAGTGGACGAAGACGTCGCCGCCGTCGTCACGGGAGAGGAAGCCGAAGCCCTTCTCACTGTTGAACCACTTGACCTTGCCGGTAGGCACGTCCGTCCTCTGTCCTTGTGCTCGTCGGGTCCGAAGACCGTTGGAAACGGCCCCGGATAGCAGTACAGCGGGTCACCGACCCGCCACCTCCAGGCTAATGGTCCATGGACGAGTGACAAGACGTTCCCCGGTCCTTCGCGGTCGTCCGCTTCGGCCAGGGAACTACCCTGGTGAGGTGACTGTTACTCCTCAGCCCGAGCACGCGGACGACGCGCGGCCCGGCGACGCGCTCGTCAAGGCCGGCGGCATCGTGTTCATCGTCGGGGCCGTGGCCACGCTGGCCACCATGACGCCGCTGTTCCTGGACGTCGACCCGTTTCCCTCGTACGCGTGGGCCGTGTGCATGCTCATGGGCGTCGGCTTCGCCATCTCGGCCGCGGGCGTGCTGCGCTCGGCGGCCGCCCAGCGCAGGGACGCCCGAACCTCCCAGGCGTAGCCGCCCCGGCCGTCACACCTGCTGCGTGCGGGTGTACTCCGCCAGCCAGGCCGGCAGCGCAGTGAGGTCCGCCAGCACCACGTCGGCGCCCGCCTCCCGCAGTTCCGGCTCCCCGCACGGGCCCGTCGGGACCGTCACGGCCAGGGCGCCGGCCGCGCGGGCGCCCCGTACGTCGCCCACGTGGTCGCCGACGTAGATCTGCGCCCCGTACTCGCGCAGCGCGCCCGCCTTGGCCTCCGCCCACAGCCAGCCGATGACCGCGTCCGGCTCGATGCCCAGGTGATCGAGGTGGAGGCGGGCGTTCGGCTCGTGCTTGGCCGTCACCACGATCGCGCGGCC
The DNA here is from genome assembly GCF_042736725.1 of Streptomyces sp. NPDC060028. Classification (NCBI taxonomy): domain Bacteria; kingdom Bacillati; phylum Actinomycetota; class Actinomycetes; order Kitasatosporales; family Streptomycetaceae; genus Streptomyces; species Streptomyces sp. NPDC060028. The sequence goes on from NZ_JBHWVJ010000153.1 coordinate 8,104, forward strand.
GCCGAGCGCCTGGACGGCCTCGATCGCCTCGCGGGCCCCGGGCATCGCCGGGGTCGGCTCGATGGCGTATGTGGGATAGATCTCCCGGTAGCGGTCCGCCATGGCCGGGATCTCCGCCTCCGGGAACCAGTGCGCGAGCTCCACGTCCAGCGGCGGCCCGAGCCGCGTGACCGCCTCGTCGGCGTCGATGAACGTGCCCGTCTCGGCCGAAAGCGCCTGGTAGGCGGCCTTGATGCCCGGCCGGGAGTCGATGAGGGTCATGTCGAGGTCGAAGCCGACGGTGAGGACTGGGGTGGCGGTGCTCTCGGGGCTCATACCGGCCATTGTGCCGAGCCGGGTAGCCGGATCCACCGGGGGCCGGCCCCCGGACCGCCCCCGGACCCCTGCGCCTCGAACGCCGGCGGGGCTGGATTTCGCCGCGCATCAGCCAAAATCCAGCCCCGCCGGCGTTTGAGG
>NZ_JBHWVJ010000154.1:0-8499 GCF_042736725.1 Streptomyces sp. NPDC060028
AAATACCGGGCCGCTCCACCCCCCGGTTCCCCCACGTCCCCAAACACTGAGTCGATCCTCCGCGCCCCCCGCCCCGGGGGGGCGCCGCCGGCCTTGCCGGTGGCGCCCACGGTCGTATCTGCCCACGCGCGGGACGGGACCGTCAGTTGGCGCCGCCGTTGAGCTTCACGCCGCCGAGCATCGGGGACCCCTGCGTGGCCCCGTTCGCGAGCTTCATCACCTCGCCCGGCGCATCGTTGCGGACCTTGTTGACGGTCTGCACGGTGCCCATGACCTTGTTGACGGTCTCGCCCTGCTCGGCCAAGCCGTTGCCCAGGGTCTGCGGAAGGGCCTGCGAGACCGGATTGACGGCGTTCAGGGTCTCCGTCACCCCGCCCGTCAGGCTCATGGTCGGCGAGGCGGTCGGGGCCTCGGCGGCGAAGGCGGGGGCGGTGGCACCGAGGGCGGCGACGGAGCCGACGACGACAGCGGCGACCTTCGTGAGCTTCATTATCGAAATCCTTTTCCAGCGGCGACCGGTGCGCCGCTTTCGCCATGGCTAACGATTCCCCGCCGCTACGGAAACGCAGAACCGAACATGGCAACGGCAACGGCCGGAGAACCCGACAAGGGACTCTCCGGCCGATATTTCTTCTTATTACCGGCATTGCCGTCAGGCGATACGGGACCTGCGGTACAGAATGGCGCCGCCCAGGATCAGGGCCGTGGCCAGGGCTGCCGCGGCGGCGGACTGCCCCGCACCCGTCTCGGCCAGTACGGGCGCCGAGACCTGCGCGGGTACGGGCACCGGAGCGGGAGCCGGAACCGGTGCCGGAAGGGGCGCCGGCGCGGGGGCGGGCGCGGGCGCCGGGGGCATCGGTACGGGCAGGTCACCGGCGGGGGCGGCCGGGGGCTGGTCCGCCGGACGTACGGCTTCCGGTGCGGGCGCGGGGACGGGCGCCGGCGCGGGGTGCTCCACGACCTGACTCCCGTGCGGCGGCATGGGAGCGGGCGCTTCCTCCGCCACGGGAGCCGGCCCGGGCGCGGGGGCGGGAAGCGTGTGGGGCGCCTCCTCCTGGACGGGAGCCGGCGCCGGGAGCGTGTGCGGCGCCTCCTCGACCGGTGCGGGAGCCGGAGCCGGCGGGGGGACGGGGGCCGGGGGCGGGGCAGGGTGGGGGTGCGACTGCGGAGGGTGGTCGTCGCACTCCTCTTCGCCGGAGACACCGGAGTCGGAGGAGTCGCCCGAGCCGCCGTAGCCGCCCTCGTCCCGCGCCGTCTCCTCGTGCCGCGGCGCCGCGTGCTTCGGCGCGGAGTGCTTGGGGGCCGCGTGCTTGGGCGCCCGCCGGGTCGCCTCGTCGCGCGGCTCCTCGGCCCGCTGCCGCGGCATCGCGTGCCGGGCCTCGCGCTCGTCGAGGTACCGCTCGAAGGCCTCGGCGTGTTCGGGGCTGAGGTAGCGCTCGTAGTCGTGCTCGGCGTCGGAGCCGGTCGTGGTGGCGCAGTTGTTGCCCATGGCGGGGTTGAGGGCCGCCCCGGCGTCCACGGTGTTGCCGCATACGTTCGGCGCGAAGGTGACCGGTACCGAGACGCTGTTGCCGGCCAGTACGCCCGGTGAATGCGAGGCTTCGGCCATGGCCCCGGGATGCGCGTAGGCCGCGCCCGCGATCGACAGCAGGCTGGAGGCGGCCGCCGCGGTGAGCATCCCCTTGCCCAGCACCTGTCGGCTCAGTACCTGTCGCATGGGTCCTTCCCTGTCTACCGGCACTGCTGGCCGGTGCTGAATCGAGGGTGGCCTCGGAGTGCACCGCCGTGCACTCCGAGGCCACCCCGAGGAGGTCTGCCCTTACGGGCGCAGGCGCTTCGTCAGGCGTTGACGCAGGTGTTGCCGAACGCGGGGTTCAGCAGCGCGATGATGTTGACGGTGTTGCCGCAGACGTTCACGGGCACGTGCACCGGGACCTGGACCAGGTTGCCGGAGAGGACGCCCGGGGAGCCCACGGCGTTGCCGTCGGCCACCGCGTCGGCCATGGCGGGGGAGGCGGCACCGGCGGCCATCAGAATGCCGGCGGCCAGCACCACTGCCTTCTTGTACGTCATTTGATTTCGATCCTTTCCCGCAGAGGCGTATCCACTGCAGAATTAACAACGAGTGGCTCCGGGAAAAGAAACCACAAGTTTTCGCGGGTCTGTCGGAAATTCACTCCGTTGCTCGCGCGCCCGGAATTCAGGGCCGATTTGCGAGTAATTCGCCAGAGCTCTACACGCGGCGAGGCCGCCGCGACCCGAAGGTGCGGCGGCCTCGCTGGCGCGGGGCGCGGGGGTGCGATCAGCTGCCGGCCGAAACGTTGCCGGACAGGATCGGGATGTTGTCCAGGATGTGCGAGAGGGCCTCGTCGCCCTTGGCCTGGGTGGAGTTCTCGGTGCACTGCTGGTTCTGCGGGCTGGACAGGACGGGGATGTCCTGGACGCCGACGTTGATCAGGGCCAGCACGGACTGCACGTTGGCCTTCGCGGGCAGGGCGATGCAGGGCTTGTTGAAGGAGCCCTGGATCAGCGCCATCTGCGGGCTCATGTTCCCGTAGGTCGCCTGGTTGCCGTAGATCTGCGAGGCGCCGTTGCCGTTCACGGTGTTGACGCCGTTGTCGTTCCCGATCGCCATCGCCTGCGGGGCCATGGCGGCACCCAGGCCCACGAAGGAGGCGGCAACCGCTGCGCCGGCTGCAAACTTCTTGATCATTGTCGTCCCTTTTTTGGCAGGATTGCCCGGTACTGGAGCACCCGGATCAACGGCCGGAACCCGGTTCGGGTTGCGAGGTTTCACTCGGATGCCGCCGTTTCGGGCAGCGCGGTTGACGCTCAGGCGTTCACGCAGGTGTTGCCGAACGCGGGGTTCAGCAGTGTTCGCCGTCGCGCGCCGTCCCCGCCCTGCGCGGAGGTGAGGCCCGCGCCGCCCATCAGCATCGCGGCGCTCGCGACCGCCGTGGTGGCGGCGCGCACCGCCTCTTCCTCATCTCCGTTTTCCCATTCGGTTCGAACAATGGTGCACCTCCATAACGACTCGCCATGCGCGAGGGTGCGTGCCATCGCCCAAAAGGCCGTACGAGCGAGTCCGACGTGATTTCCAGCCCGATATCTGCCAAAGTTCACTCCTGTTTTGTCCCCTTGATCGAAAATGGAGACAGGGTCATGGGTTCACCCCGCAGAATCCTCGGCACGCTCGGTCTGCTGTCCTGCCTCGCACTTTCGGCGAACGTGCCCGTGGCCGGTGCCGCGGCCCCGCCGGGGACACGTGAATTGCCCCGGGTCCCGTTCACCCAGCGTTATCAGGCCGTGCAGCACGGCGGGCTGGTCCGGGCCTCGAACTCGGCCATCGGCTGCCGCCGGGAGGAGTCCGAGCATGCCGAGCCGTGCGCCGAGGTCAAGCGGGGCGCGGCCGGGGTCAACAGCGACTTCGAGATGTTCTACGACGAGGTCGACAAGGACCCGGACACGTACAACTCCACCCGCGCCGAGCTCAAGGTCCCGCAGGGCGCGAAGGTCTCGTACGCCCGGCTGTACTGGGGCGGAAACCTGCGGGTCGGCGAGCAGAAGCCGCCGGAGGACAACGGCCGGGTGCTGGTCGCCGAGCCGGGCGGCTCGTACAAGGCGGTGCTGGCCGACACCGTGATCGGGCACCGCAGCGACGAGGGGAGCGACGCCTACCAGGCCTCCGCCGACGTGACCCCGCTGGTCCGCAAGGGCGGCGCGGGGATGTGGACGGTGGCCCAGCTCAACATCGCCATGGGGCACTCCGAGGTGGGCGCCTGGGGCGGCTGGACGCTGGTGGTCGCCTACGAGCACCCGCAGGAGCCGGTACGCCGGGTCTCGCTGTGGGACGGCTTCGAGGGGCTGGCCGCCGGGCCCGGCGAGGCTTCGGGCGAGACGGTGGAGCTCGCCGGTCTCGACGCCGCGCCCGGGTCCGCGGGCCGGGTCGGGGTGGTGGCGTACGACGGGGACCGCGGGACCCTCGGAGACTCACTCACGGTGACGGCTGACAGCGGGCGCCGGGTCAGTCTCAGCGATGCTGAAAATCCTTTTAATGATGTTATGAATTCCACGATCACGGAGTTCGGACATCCCTCGTTCGTGCGACAGCCCGAACATATTAACAATCTCGGATATGACGCGGACGTCTTCGATCTGAGCCCCGCTCTGTCCGGTGGTGCCCGAAACCTCACCTTCAGGTTCGCGGGCGAAAACCAGGGTCATTTCCTCGGTGTGCTCTTCGTTCAGACAGACGCGCGCCGCTGAACGCAGGAGATCGCTCCACGTGTCGACACAGCCTTCGACCGCACAACCCCCGACCCCACCGCAGGTGACCGTCCTCCATCTCGTCCAGCCCGTCGAGGGCGGGGTCGCCCGGGTCGTCGTCGACCTCGTCCGCGCCCAGTCCGCCGCCGGGCTGCGGCCCGTCGTCGGCTGCCCCCGCGGCGGCCGGCTCGCCGAAGACGCCCGCGCCGCCGGGGCCGAGGTCCTCACCTGGCGCGCCGGACGGGTCCCCGGGCCCGGCCTGCCCGCCGAAGTGCTCGGCGCCCGCCGGGTGATCGGCCGCGTCCGGCCCGACGTCCTGCACGCCCACAGCGCCAAGGCCGGGCTGGCCGGGCGGCTCGCCGTGCGCGGGAGGGTACCGACCGTCTTCCAGCCGCACGCCTGGTCCTTCGACGCCGTCGGCGGAGCCACCGCCGCGCTCGCCCTGCGCTGGGAGCGGTTCGGCGCGCGCTGGGCCGACCGGGTGCTCTGCGTCAGCGAGGCCGAACGCCGGACGGGCGAGTCCGAGGGGATCGCCGCCCGCTGGTCGGTGATCCGCAACGGCGTCGACCTCGACCACTTCCGCCCCGGCGGCCCCGACCCCGCCCTGGACAAGGCCGGCGCCCGCGCCGAACTGCCGCTGCCCACGGCCTTCCGGGACGGCGACGGACCGCTCGTCGTCTGTGTGGGCCGGATCTGCCTGCAGAAGGGCCAGGACATCCTGCTGCGGGCCTGGCCGGAACTGCTCGGCACCCTCCCCGGGGCCCGGCTCGCACTCGTCGGCGACGGCCCCGACACCGAACGGCTGCGGCGCGGCGCCCCGCCCGGAGTGCTCTTCGCGGGGGCCGCCCGCGACATCCGACCGTGGCTTCGGGCCGCCGATCTCGTTGTACTGCCGTCGCGGTGGGAAGGCATGGCGCTCGCCCCGCTCGAAGCCATGGCCTGCGGCCGTCCGGTCCTGGTCTCCGACGTCAGCGGTGCCCGGGAGAGCCTGCCGCCCGGCCAGAGACGGCTCTGTCTGGTGCCACCGGAGGACCCGACGGCGCTGGCCAAGGCCCTGGGACGGCTGCTCGCCGAGCCGCGGCTGCTCGCCGAACTCGGCGAGCAGGCCCAGCAGCACGCCAGGACCGACTTCGACGTGCGGCGGACCACGGACGCGGTCACCGGTCTGTACCACGAACTGCTGGGCAGGCCCCGGCCCTTGAACCAGGAGCGCATCAGCCGATGACGATGGACAGCGCACCCGCCCGGCACACCGGGCAGGGCGGAACGGGGCCTTCCGTAGGCAGCACCGGCACCGGCATCACCGCCGTCCGCCGTTCCGTGACCGCCATCCACCCCCCGCGGGGGCCCAAGGCCGAGCAGGCCCGCCCTGCCGTACGGCCGCACCGGGCCCGCCGCCGCGACGGGGTGCTCCCGCTGCTGAGCGCCGACGCGCTGGCGGTCGCGGTGACGACGGCCGCCCTGCCCGGACTCCAGCTGCCCGTCGAGGCGGCCGTGCCCGTCGCCGCGGCCCTCGCCGCGCTGCACGCCCAGGCCGGGCTGTACCGTCCGCGGCTCGCGCCGTCCGCGCTCCTCGAACTGCCCGCGCTGGCCGGTCGGGCCGCCGTCCTGTGGTGCGCGGCCGCCGCCGTCGTGGCCGCCGCCGCACCCGGGCAGGCCCTCGGCTGGAGCGTGCTGCTCGGCGCCGTGTGCCTCCAGGCGGTACTGGCGTGCGCGGGACGCGGATTCGTCAACCAGCTCCGCCGCCGCCTCCGCGTCCGCAGGCCCGCCTCCACCCTGGTCGTCGGCCCCGGCGCCGGGGCGAGCGCCGTCGCCGCCGCCCTGCACGGGCGCCCCGAGTACGGGCTGCGCCCGGTCGGGCTCGCCGATCCCGTCGCGAACCACGCCGGCACCGACGGCGAGAGCGGCGCCCTGCCCGTACTCGCCACCCACGAGGACGTCCGCCGCGCCGTCATCCAGAACTCGGTGCGCCACGCGGTGTTCACCCGCCCGCCGGAGGCCGACGAGCGCACCGCCGCACTGGTCCGGCTCTTCCACGACCACGGCTGCCGGCTCTGGCTCGCCGACCCGGCCGGGACCGCCAAGGTCACCGGCATGCGGGTGGCGCAGCCCGCCGACCAGCTGTGGGGGTACGCCGTACAGCCGCTGCTGCCGCGCCCCGCGCGGCCGCTGGAGCGGTACGCGAAGCGGGCCATCGACTCCTTGCTGGCCTCGCTCGCCCTGCTCGCCGCCGCGCCCGTGATGGGGGCCTGCGCCCTGGCCGTACGCGTCTGCGACGGGCGGGGGGTGATCTTCCGGCAGGAGCGGGTCGGCCTGTACGGGCGGCCCTTCACCCTGCTGAAGTTCCGCACCCTGAGTGCCGACGCGCACGAGTCCGCCACCCGCTGGACGGTGGCAGGCGACCGCCGGATGAGCCCGATCGGCTCCTTCCTGCGCAAGTCCTCGCTGGACGAGCTCCCGCAGCTGTGGAACGTGGTCCGGGGTGACATGAGCCTGGTCGGCCCGCGCCCCGAACGGCCGTTCTTCGTCGCCAAGTTCAGCAGCGTCCACCCCGGCTACGAAGCCCGCCACCGGATGCCCGTCGGCATCACCGGCCTCGCCCAGATCAACGGCCTGCGCGGGGACACCTCCATCGAGGACCGGGCCCGCTTCGACAACCACTACATCGACACCTGGTCGCTGTGGCAGGACCTGTGGATCCTGGCCCGCACCGCGGCCTCGTTCTTCCGATTCCGGCTGGGGGGCAGCTGAACATGAGCCTTGCCGTATCGACGACCCGGCCACGGCCCGATCTGCCGGTGCTGCTGCGCCGCCACTGGCCGCTGCTGCCGCTCGCCGCGACCGTCCTGTTCCTCCTCGCCCCGCTCCCCGCGGGGGACGCGACCGCCTCCGGCAAGGTCGGCCCGGCCGACGCCGCCTCGCTGCTGCTCGTGTTCGTCTGCGCCGTGCAGGCCCTGCGCGGCCGGGTGCGGGCCCTGACCCCGCTCGCGGCCTTCGTCCTCGGGCTGCCCGCCGTCGGACTCGCCGTCGCGACCGTGACCGCCGGGGATCCGTACGCCGCCCTGCCCGGGTTCGTGCGCTACCTCCAGGTGTTCGTGCTGGTCCCGGCCGCGATCGTGCTGCTGGTGCGCGACGCCGGGGAGTTCCGGCTGGCCGCCGGGTGCTTCGTGGTGCTGGCGCTGGTGCAGGGCGCGGTGGGGGTCGTGCAGTACGCGACCCACACCGGGGCCTCGTACCAGGGCGAGGACGTCCGGGCCGTGGGCACCTTCGGCCCCGGCGACGTGATGGGCATGGCCACGGTGGTGGCGTACGGGCTGGTCGTGGCGACCGCCGCGGCGCTGGCTCCGGGGCTGCCCCGGCGGGTCCGGCGGCTCGCGACCGCCGCGGCCCTGGCGCTGGTGCTGCCGCTGGTGCTGTCCTTCAGCCGGGGCGCGTGGATCGCCACCCTCGGCGCGGCGGTGCTCGTGATGGGGCTGGCCGGGATCCGGCGGGCCCTCAAGGTGCTCCTCGCGCTCGGCGCGGCGGGCGTGGTGCTGGTCGGCGGGCTCGGCGTCGGTTCCGAGATGGTGGCGGAGCGGCTGACCTCCATCACCCAGGTCTCCAGCGCGCCCGACCAGTCAGTGACCGACCGGTACACGATGTGGGCGGCCGCCGAGTCGATGTGGCGCGAGCGGCCGGCCGCCGGGGTGGGCCTCAAGGGCTTCCCGGCCAACCGGGACGGCCACTCCTCGCTGGGGCTCTCCTCCGGCAGCGACACCGGGGGCGCGGGCCAGGCGTACCTGCGCCAGCCGCTGCTCTCCCCGCACAACATGTACCTGCTGGTGCTCAGCGAGCAGGGCCTGATCGGGCTGACCGCGCTGGCGGGCGGCTGGGCGGCGGTCCTGGTCGCGGGGCTGCGCCGGTTCACCTCCGGCGGGTCCGACCGGGGGATCAGGGACTGTGGGCTGGTCGCGGTGGGACTGTTCGTCTGGCAGCTGACCGACTTCCTCTACGCGGACATCGGCGGCCCGTCCACCGTCCTGACCGGAGTGATCATCGGCCTGGCCGCCTGGTGGGCCCTCCCCTCCCCGCAGGACGTCGACGGCCCCGCGGTACGCCTCGCCCACGGCGCCGGACCGGGCGGCCCGGCCCCCGAGGGTGCGGGCGGCCGGTGACCGACACGACTCCCTGGCGGCCCGCCTCCGGCCCTCCGGCCGGGGCGGGCCCCGCCCGCGTCCCGGGCGCCCCGGAGGG
>NZ_JBHWVJ010000155.1:0-8063 GCF_042736725.1 Streptomyces sp. NPDC060028
GCCCAGGGCGCCGGCGCCGGTGGCGGCGAGCGCCGCGGCGGCGGCCGCGAACAGGAAGCCGCGCCGGCCCCGGCCGGGCTCCCCGCCCGGCTCCTGCCCGCCCGGTGCGTCGGCCGAGGGCAGCGCACGCGGCCCGTCCGCCCTGCCCGCCAGGAGGTGGAGTACCGCGGCGCCGGCGACCGCGCCCACCACCGACGGCAGCGCGTCGGCCACACCGGTCGCGTCGGGCCGGGACACCGCGGCGGCTGCCCCGACCAGCCCGAACGCGAGGACGGCCGCGGCTGCGGTACGCCGGTGGCGCAGGGCGATGAGGCCGAAGGCCGCGGCGCACAGGGCGAGTACGGCGAGGATGCCGAGCCGCAGGACCAGCTTGTCGTTCTCCCCGAAGGCGCGGATCGCGTAGTCCTTCAGGGCCGGCGGGGTCCGGTCGACGGCCGCGCCGCCGACCGCGGTGAGGGGTCCGGCCCGGGGCCGCAGGAGCGAGGCGGCCAGTTCGGCGACGGCCAGTGCCGCGTACCCGGACAACAGGCCGCTCGCCACGGCGAGTGCGCCGCGTTCGACGGTCCTTCGGTGGGTGCTCACGACCGGTGTTCGGCGTGCACCGGCCGCCGGATGGGTCGTTCATCCGGTCAAACGAGAATCGGGTCGAGCGAGGCTCCCGCCGGGACCGCCGCGCGGGTGGCGGCGCCGACTGCCGTCACCCGCGCGGTTGTTCCCGACGAACCGGTCAGGTGTTGATGCAGGTGTTGCCGGCGGTCGGGTTGAGCAGTCCGATGATGTTGACCGAGTTGCCGCACACGTTGATCGGGATGTGGATCGGAATCTGGACCACGTTGCCCGAAAGCAGGCCCGGCGAGCCAATGGCCACACCTTCCGCCGTGGCGTCGGCGGAGGCGACGGAGGCGCCGCCGAAGACCAGGGCGCCGGCGGCGAGGGCGAGCGCGGCGCTCTTGAGAACACGCGACATCAGATGTCTCCTTTGATTCCCGAAATCGAAATCTCCTGCGACGGGCCAGGGGCGCATCGCACGGCCTTGGCAAGGTCCGCACCCCTTCTTTCGGCCTCCGGGGCGGCTACGGACTGTCTGTTGGGGCTCATTCCCTCGAAGGGATGACCCAGGCGGGCACATTGCAGGGCAGCCGGACCAATCCGCCGGGGGTTCGGCCACGAAGAGGAAGCGAAGGCACCCACAGCGCACCCACAGCGTCCGGCCGCCACGAAGGAACGTTCATGCGATGGATGTACGAATGAGGCCGCAACCGCGGTTCGGCGGCCGCGAGCAGACCGGTCCGGATCTCGCCGAACTGATGGCCAGGGTCGCCCAAGGGGACGAGGCCGCCTTCGGCGCGCTCTACGACGCGGTGGCCGGCACGGTCTTGGGCATCGCGGTCAAGGTGGTGCGCGACCGGGCCCAGTCCGAGGAGGTGGCCCAGGAGGTGATGATCGACCTCTGGCGGCAGGCCGCGCGGTACCGTCCCGAGCGGGGCAGCGTCTCGACCTGGGTCGCCACCCTCGCCCACCGCCGCGCCGTCGACCGGGTCCGCTCCGCCCAGGCCTCGTCCACCCGTGAACACGCCGTCGGCGTCCGGGAGCAGAGCAGGCCGTTCGACGAGGTGAGCGAGCAGGTGGAGGCGCGGCTGGAGAGCGAGCAGGTCAAGAGGTGCATGCGCGGCCTGACCGAGCTGCAGCGCCAGGCCGTCACCCTCGCGTACTACCAGGGGCTGACGTATCGCGAGGTCGCCGAGACCCTGCAGGCCCCCCTTCCGACCGTCAAGACCCGGATGCGCGACGGGCTGATCCGGCTGCGCGACTGCATGGGGGTGACCACATGAAGCACGACGACGAACCGCACACCCTCACCGGCGCCTACGCCCTGGACGCGCTCACCGGACAGGAGCGCGAGGCCTTCGCCGCCCACCTGGAGCACTGCTCCGCCTGTACCCAGGAGGTACGCGGCTTCCACGCGACCGCGGCGCGCCTGGCCGCCGGCGTGGCCCTCGCGCCGCCGCCGGGCATGAAGGCGGCCGTCCTGCACGGCGTCGGCGCCGTCCGCCAACTCCCGCCGGAGGTGACCGTGGCGCGCAGTCCGGCCCGGCGGCTGCGCCTGCTCACCCGCAAGGCCGGCCCCTGGGCGGTGGCGGCCTCCGTCGCCGCGGCGGCCACGCTGGGCGGCGTCGCGCTCTGGCAGGGCCGGCAGGCGGAGCAGGCCCGGCAGCAGGCGCAACGGGCCACCGCCCGGAGCCACGACGTGAGCTCGGTCCTCACGGCGCCGGACGCCCGCATCACCCACGGCCGCACGGGCAACGGGGCCGCCACGACCGTCGTCGCCTCCGCCGCCCGGGACCGGGCGGTCTTCCTCGCCGCCGGGCTGCCGCCTGCGGGGCCGGGCAGGACGTACCAGCTCTGGTTCGCCGATCACGGCGTCATGCGCCCGGCGGGACTGCTCGCCGGCGACGGCGCCGTGCTGATGCACGGGGCGGTCGGGCGCGCGGGCGCCGTCGGCCTGACGCTCGAACCGGCCGGCGGCTCCCCGCAGCCCACCGGAAACCCGCTGCTGCTGCTCGGCCTCCCCACCTGAGCCGACCCGCCGACACGCGTCTCGCCATCACAGGGTGCGGACCCGCTGGTCGCGCAGCTGGTAGCGGGCGGCGACCACGGCCAGCTCGCCGGTGGCTATGCGGCGGGCGAGGTCGGGCTCGGCCGCCAGCCGCCGGCGGGTGCTGCGCGCGTGGGCGTCGATCGTGGCGTCCACGCGGGCGTCACCGTGCAGGCCGTGGTCGATGGAGGGCCGGATCTGCTCGGCCAGGTACTGGATGTGGGCGGGCAGTCGTTCCCCGGTCTCGTCGGCGCGTACCGCGGCGCCGACGGCTCCGCACGACTGGTGGGCGAGCACCAGCACCAGGGGGACATCCAGTTCCAGGACGCCGTACGCGATGCTGCCGAGCACCGCTTCGTCCAGCACCTCGCCCGCCGAGCGCACCGTCAGCAGGTCGCCGAGCCCCTGGTCGAAGACGAGCTCGGGCGGCACCCGGGAGTCGACGCAGCCCAGCACGATCGCGAAGGGGTGCTGGGCCTCGGTGAGCCGCAGGCGTACGGACGGGGACTCGTGCGGGTGTTCCTGACGGTACGTGGCCCAGCGCCTGTTGCCTGCCGACAGCCGGCCCAGCGCCTCCCGGGGGGTGGTGGGGCGGCTGTCCGTCACGGGTTCCGCGGAGGCCGGGAAGGCGGAACCGAGGGCGATGACCGAACCGGCCGCGGCCGTGCCCGCCAGTGCGGTGCGAAGGAGGCCGCGGCGCGACGGCGAACTGACGGCTGACGCCTGCGTGTTCGAATGCATGGGGGGACGCTAACCCCGTCTCCGGGTCCGTCCCGGCCCCGCGGGAAGATTGGCGGGATCCGCCGTGGAGCGGGCGCGTTCACCCCCGGCCGCGTCTCACACCGCGGACGCAAACGCTGCTACAAGTCTCTTCAGGTTCTCTTCACGCGCGATCGAGCGCACCGGATCGGGAGCGCGGATGCGGATGGACGGATTGGGCCGACGAGGATTCCTGACCGGCGCCGGGGTCCTCGGGATCCGGGCCGCCACGGGCAGCGCGGCCGCGGCCACCCGGGCGGCGCTCGACGCCGTCAGCGCCGCGGGGTACGTGGACGTGCAGCTGCTGAACATCACCGATCTGCACGGCTATCTCAGCGACCCCCCGGCGCGGGACTCCGTCATCACCGGGGTTGACGGAACGAAGTACACCGTCGGCGGGGTCGCGTACATGGCAACGCTCCTGAAGCGGCTGCGGGCCGAGCGGGGCGCCGAGGGGGCCCGGTCCTTCTTCTTCGCACCCGGAGACCTCTTCTCGGGCTGGGAGTTCCCGGCCTTCGCCCTCTCCGACGAGCCGACGATCGAGGCGCTGAACCGGCTGGGGATGGACTTCGCGACGGCCGGGAACCACGAGTTCGACCGCACCCCCGGCTTCCTGCTCCAGCACATGGAGCAGGGCGTCCCGTACGAGGGCGAGGGGCTGACCAACTCCTTCCCCGATTCGCGGGGGCTGCGGTTCCACGGAGCCGACTTCCGCTACTACAGCGCCAACGCCGTCGCCGGGCAGGCGGGGGCGACCGTGCTGCCCCCGTACAACATCGAGTGGGTGGCGGCGCCGGACGGCCGGCAGCTGCCCATCGGCTTCATCCACCTGACGGCCCTGGGCACGGAGGGCTTCCCCAACTCCTTCCAGCCCGGCCTGACCACGCTGGACGAGCTGGCCGCCGCCAACCGCTGCGCGGCGGAGCTCAAGGCGCGCGGCGTGGGCGCCATCGTGCTCAGCATGCACGACGGGGCGACGGCGGGGACCGCCTTCGACTCCGGCAGCGAGCCGAGCGGACCGGCGTACGAGCTGGCGCTGCGCGTGTCCCCGGACATCGACGCGATCGTGACCGGGCACTGGCACAGCGCCTTCAACATGATGCTGCCGGGCCCCGACGGGCGGCCGAGGCCCTTCGTCGAGGCCGGCTGCCACGGGCAGCTCGTCAACGAGATCAACCTGCGGCTCGACCCGGTGACCGGGACGGTGGTCCGCGAGCTGACCACCTCCACCAATCACCCCAACACCCGGGACGTGACGCCCGATGCCGACCTTCAGGAAGTGGTGGACTACTGGAAGGGCTACGCCGCCCGGCGCGCGGCGACGACCATCGGCCGACAGCGCGCGTCCTTCCGCCGCCGCCTCGCACCGACGGGCGAGAGCACGATGGGCAACCTGGTGGCCGACTGGGCGCTGTGGGCAGCCGGTCAGGCCCCGGACTCCTTCGACACCAGCCCCCGCTCCGACCACGGACCCGCCGACCTGGCGCTCATCGCCCTGGCGCCGCGGGTCGGCCGGAGCGTCGTCAACACCGATCTCCTCCTCACATCCGCCGAGGAGGATCCCGTCACCTTCGAGCGGGCGTGGAAGGCCGTCGGCTACGGCTGCCCGCTGGTCTCGGCGACGGTCAGCGGCCGGCAACTGCACGACGCCCTGGAGCAGCAGTGGGCGCTCGACGCCGGCGGCGCCCTGACGTACGCGCCGCTCGCGGTCTCGGGCAACGTCCGGTACTCCTTCGACGCGGTCGGGCCCGTCGGCGACCGCGTGGCTCCGGCCGATGTGGTCATCGGGGGCGCCGCGCTGCGCCTGGACGGCGCGTACCGGCTGGTGACCCCCTCGTACACGTTCACCGGGCAGGACGGGTACCCGGCGCTCGGCGGGTACCGGGACCCGGTCCGGCACCGGCGCGACATGGAGAGCTTCGTCGCGTACGTCGCCGCTCTCGGTACCTTGCAGGCGGTGTCGACCGGCCGCGTCACCGCGAAGGGCGCCGCGGCCGCCCCGGGGCTCTCGGCGCAACTGCTCGCGCCCTCCGAGCCGGTGCCGTCGCTGCCGACCCCGGTCGCGGCCGCCGAGGAGGCCGCCCGCGACATGGGGCGGCGCCCGGTCTGCTGACGGGCGCGCCCGGCCGGAATCCGGGCAGCGGCGCTCCGAGGCGTTCGAAGGGCCGGGTCGGACCGGGCGCCGTTCGGGGCGCCTTGGCGAACGGATTGGACAAGCAGTCGATGTTACGAACACGATGGGGCCGCTAGATCGCGGCTGCGCAGGGGGGCAAACCGCTCATGTTGTGAAGTCCCTCGGTCCTTGCCGTTACGTCCCCGTTTGAGACACTGGAGAGACTTCGCCATGAGCTTCGGCGATCCGAACAACCCGTACAGCCAGCAGCCGCCGCAGGGTCAGCCCGGCTACCCCCAGCAGGGCCAGCCCGGTTACCCGCAGCAGGCTCCGCAGGGCGTCCCCCCGCAGTACGGCTACCCGCAGCAGCAGACCCCGCCGCCGGCGTACGGCGCGTACCCGCCGGCTCCGGGCATGCCCGGGATGCCCGGCATGCCGGGTGCCGGAATGCCGCCGCTCGCCCACTGGGGCCTGCGTGTCGGCGCGTACCTGCTCGACGCCCTCATCATCCTGGGTCCGATGTACGCGCTGGGCTTCATCGACCTGGCGAACTCGGACGACCCGGCCAACGCCGGCCCCGGCCCGTTCTTCATCATCGGCATGGTCTACGCCATCGGCATGGGCTTCTTCCAGCTCTACAAGGAAGGCTCCACCGGCCAGACGATCGGCAAGAAGGTCGTCGGCATCAGCCTGCGCCGCGAGGCGGACGGCAGCACGCTCGGCTTCGGCATGGCGTTCCTGCGCAAGCTGGCGCACATCGTCGACGGTCTCCCCTGCTACCTCGGGTGGCTGTGGCCGCTGTGGGACAGCAAGAAGCAGACCTTCGCCGACAAGATCTGCAGCACCGTCGTCATCAAGGTCGACAAGGGCTGAGCACCAGTCCGCAGCCAGGAGCCCGTCCGGATTCGGACGGGCTCCTGCCGTTTTGAACCACCTGGGCTCAAGTGGGGTGCGAGCCGGGTCGGATGCACTCGCGGCGCAACACATGTGCGATTGACGGCCGTGTGCACCAATCCCCAGGAGGACAACCCATGGTCACCAGACGACGCGTGATCGGCGGTGCCATCGCCGCGACCGGAGGCACCCTGATAACCGGCGGCGCACTGTTGCCGCTGGTCAACGCCCGGTCGGCGGAGGCCGCGCCCGCGGCGCCGGCGGGCCAGGTGGCGGTGCCGGCCCCGTTCACCGTGAAGATGCCCCGGCTGCCGCTGCTGTCGCCGGTCTCCACGTGGGGCGGGCAGGACACGTACGCCGTCACCATCAAGGAAGTCGACCGGGAGATCATCCCCGGGGTGCAGACCAAGGTGCTGACTTTCGACGGGAACTTCCCGGGCGCGGTGCTGCGGGCGCGCAGCGGGCGCAAGGTCGTCGTCCGCCACCGCAACACGCACACCATGCCGGTCTCCATCCACCTGCACGGCGCCAACGTGCCGCCGGAGCAGGACGGCGGCCCGATGGACACCTTCGGGCCGGGCACCTCGCGCACGTACACCTACCTCAACGAGCAGTCGAACGCGCACCTGTGGTTCCACGACCACGCCCACCACATGGAGTCCGAGCACGTCTTCCGGGGGCTCTCGGCCACGTACCTGCTCTCGGACGACGCCGAGCGCGCCCTGCCGCTGCCGTCCGGCCAGTACGAGGTGCCGATCGCGCTGCGAGACGCGCGGTTCGACGAGGCCGGGCAGCTCGTCTACGTCATGGGCGACGCGTTCGGGCGCACCACGATCCTCGCCAACGGCAAGCCGAGCCCGTACTTCGAGGTCGCGGCGCGCAAGTACCGCTTCCGGCTGCAGAACTCCTCCAACCAGAGGTTCTTCCAGCTGCGGCTGTCGGACGGCGGCGAGATGATCCAGATCGGGTCGGACGGCGGCCTGCTGGAGAGCCCGTTCCCGACCAACTCGATCGGGCTGTCGTCCGGCGAGCGGGCCGACGTGGTCATCGACTTCTCCCGCTATCCGGTGGGCACGCAGATCGTGCTGGAGAACACCCTGGGCCCGGGCTCCCCGGACCAGGTGGGCAAGGTACTGCGGTTCGACGTCGTACGGACCGCCGCCGACCCGAGCCGGGTGCCGGCCACGCTGCGCACGCTGCCCGCGGTCGCCGCGCTGCCGGCGCCGACGGTGCAGCGCAACATCGTCATGATGGTGGACGAGGACGGCCGCCTGGAGCCGCGGGGGCTCTTGGACGGGCAGGTCTGGGACCCGGACCGGATCGACCAGACGGTCGCGTTCGGCAGCTCGGAGGTCTGGACGGTCACCAACGCCAACAAGTTCGTCCCGCACAACTTCCACATGCACCTGGTGCAGTTCCGGGTGCTGGAGCGCAACGGGGCGCCGGTGGCGCCGGGCGAGGCGGGTCTGAAGGACACCGTGCGGCTCATGCCGGGAGAGACGGTGAAGCTGCACGCCACCTTCAACACGTACAAGGGGACGTACGTGTACCACTGCCACATGCTGGACCACTCGGCGATGGGCATGATGGCGAACTTCCGGGTGCGCTGAGGCGGTTGACGCGCCGGGCCGGGGGGGGGGGGGGTGCGCCCCCCGCCCCGCGCGGGGGGCGGGGGTTTAGGGGTGGGGGGGGGGGGGCCCC
>NZ_JBHWVJ010000156.1:0-6944 GCF_042736725.1 Streptomyces sp. NPDC060028
GTGACCGGAAAGGTTCACCGGGTCGGGGGGGGCGGGCCCCCGGCCCCCCGGCCCGCCGCCGTCACGTGTCAGCCGGCGTCAGGCGTCAGGCGTCGCCGCCGGCAGCGCCCGGGTCGGCCGCCGTGACGTCCAGCAGCTGGTACCGGTCGATGGCCTGCTTCAGCACCGAGCGGTCGACCTTGCCGTCCCTGGCCAGCTCGGTGAGCGTCGCCAGGACCACCGACTGCGCGTCGATGTGGAAGAACCGCCGGGCCGCACCACGCGTGTCCGCGAAGCCGAAGCCGTCCGCGCCCAGCGAGGTGTAGGTGCCGGGCACCCACCGCGAGATCTGGTCCGGGACCGAACGCATCCAGTCGGAGACCGCCACGAACGGCCCCTCGGTACCCGACAGCTTGCGCGTCACGTACGGGACGCGCTGCTCCTCCTCCGGGTGCAGCAGGTTGTGCTCATCCACCGCGACGGCCTCGCGGCGCAGCTCGTTCCAGGAGGTCGCCGACCAGACGTCCGCCCGTACGTTCCACTCCGCGGCCAGGATCCGCTGCGCCTCCAGCGCCCACGGCACGGCCACGCCGGAGGCCATGATCTGCGCGCCGATGGCGCCGGCCGTACCCGCCGAGACCCGGTGGATGCCCTTGAGGATGCCGTCCACGTCCACGTCGGCCGGCTCGGCCGGGTGCTGGATCGGCTCGTTGTAGACCGTCAGGTAGTAGAAGACGTCCTCGGCGTCCGGCCCGTACATCCGCCGCAGACCGTCCTTGACGATGTGCGCGATCTCGTAGCCGTATGCCGGGTCGTACGCCACGCAGCCCGGGTTGGTCGACGCCAGTAGCTGGGAGTGACCGTCGGCGTGCTGGAGGCCTTCACCCGTCAGGGTGGTCCGGCCGGCGGTCGCGCCGAGGACGAAACCGCGGGCCAACTGGTCGGCCATCTGCCAGAACTGGTCACCCGTGCGCTGGAAACCGAACATCGAGTAGAAGACGTAGACCGGGATCAGCGGCTCGCCGTGCGTCGCGTAGGCCGAACCGGCGGCGATCAGCGAGGCCGTGCAGCCCGCCTCCGAGATGCCGTCGTGCAGCATCTGGCCCGTCGGGGACTCCTTGTACGCCAGGAGCAGGTCGCGGTCGACCGCCTCGTACTGCTGGCCCAGCGGGTTGTAGATCTTGGCGCTCGGGAAGAAGGCGTCCATGCCGAAGGTGCGGTACTCGTCGGGCGCGATCAGCACGAAACGCCTGCCGATCTCCTTGTCCCGCATCAGGTCCTTCAGGATGCGGACGAAGGCCATCGTGGTGGCGATCGACTGCTGGCCCGAGCCCTTCTTGGCGGCCGCGTACGTACTGTCGTCCGGCAGCTGCAGCGGCTTCGCGCGCACCACGCGGGTCGGCACGTAGCCGCCGTGGGCGTTGCGCTGGTCGTGCATGTACTGGATCTCGGGCGAATTGCGGCCCGGGTGGTAGTACGGCGGGGCGCCGCTCTCCAGCTGGGCGTCGGTGATCGGGATGTGCAGGCGGTCGCGGAAGCGCTTGAGGTCGTCGACCGTCAGCTTCTTCATCTGGTGCGTGGCGTTGCGGCCCTCGAAGTTCGGGCCGAGCGTCCAGCCCTTGACCGTCTGCGCCAGGATCACCGTCGGCTGGCCCTTGTGGGCCTTGGCCGCCGCGTACGCCGCGTAGACCTTCTTGTGGTCGTGGCCGCCGCGGCCCAGGTGCTGGATCTGCTGGTCGGTCATGTTCTCGACCATCGCGCGCAGCCGCTGGTCGCCGCCGAAGAAGTGCTCACGGATGTACGCGCCCGACTCGGTGGCGTACGTCTGGAACTGCCCGTCAGGCGTGGCGTTCATCTTGTTGACCAGGATGCCGTCGCGGTCCTGGGCCAGCAGCGGGTCCCAGGAGCGGTCCCAGATCAGCTTGATGACGTTCCAGCCGGCCCCGCGGAAGATCGACTCCAGCTCCTGGATGATCTTGCCGTTGCCGCGCACCGGGCCGTCGAGGCGCTGGAGGTTGCAGTTGACGACGAAGGTCAGGTTGTCCAGGCCCTCGCGGGCGGCGATGGAGAGCTGGCCGAGCGACTCCGGCTCGTCCATCTCGCCGTCGCCGAGATACGCCCAAACGTGGGACTTGGAGGTGTCCGCGATCCCGCGCGCCTCCATGTACCGGTTCATCCGGGCCTGGTAGATCGCACCGAGCGGGCCGAGACCCATCGAGACGGTCGGGAACTCCCAGAAGTCCGGCATCAGCCGCGGGTGCGGGTAACTGGAAAGTCCGTACGGGGCCTTCGACTTCTCCTGCCGGAACGCGTCGAGCTGCTGCTCGGAGAGCCGGTCCAGGAGGAAGGCGCGAGCATAGATGCCGGGCGAGGCGTGGCCCTGGAAGAAGATCTGGTCGCCGCCGTCACCCTCGTCCTTGCCCCGGAAGAAGTGGTTGAAGCCCACGTCGTAGAGGGAGGCGGAGGAGGCGAACGTGGCGATGTGGCCGCCGACGCCGATCCCGGGACGCTGGGCGCGCGAGACCATGACGGCCGCGTTCCACCGGGTGGCGTTGAGGACCTTGCGCTCGATCTCCTCGTTGCCGGGGAAGAAGGGCTCGTCCTTGGTGGCGATGGTGTTGACGTAGTCAGAGCTGCGCATCTCGGGCACGGCCACGCGCTTCTCGCGGGCCCGCTCGATCAGCCGCAGCATCAAGTAGCGGGCGCGCTCGCGGCCCCGCTCGTCCACGGCTGCGTCCAGGGAGTCGAGCCACTCCCGCGTCTCCTCCGGATCGAAGTCCGGGACCTGGCTCGGCAGGCCGCCAATGATGATCGGGTTGCGATCGGATGCGGAAGCCACGCTGTTCCTTCGCTGTCGGGGGAGTCGTACCTTGGGTCGCCGCCTCCCATGGTCTTACGCTCGACCGAAATCGTCATCTTTACCACTGGGTAATCCCTGGAGTCGGCGGCGATTCGAGGGGGAGTCGGTGACGAGAGCGGCCAAACCGCAACCTTACGCCCAGGACGATCAGTGATTTCGTAAGGCCGTTCGTCCCTCAAACAGGTAGGAAAGTCCCGACCCGATGCCGAATGGGGTGGAATGGTGTGGGATGAATCACCCGCGGTACACATCGAGGGGCTGAAAGTTGCGGCGAGACGGCCGCAATCGTCACCGTTTCGACGGTCTCGGCGGCCGGGTACTTGCGCGATCCGCCGCGCCCGTGTGGACTACCTCCAATGCTGCGCGTACGCGCGCCGCCGAAGACATTCACCGAACATGAGCAGGAGGCACCCCGTGAGCGCGACCGCGGACCACGCGGAGAACCTGGCCGCCCGGCTGGGTTTCCAGTCCGAACAGGTGGTCCAGGAGATCGGCTACGACGACGACGTCGATCAGGATTTCCGTGACGTCGTCGAGGAACTCGTCGGCGAGCTCGTCGACGAGGACTACGACGACGTCGCCGACGCCGTACTGCTGTGGTACCGAGAGGACGACGACGCCGATCTGGCGGACGCTCTGGTCGATGCCACCGAGCTGATCGAGGACGGCGCACTGATCCTGCTGCTGACTCCCAAGACCGGCCGCCCCGGCTACGTCGAGGCCAGCGACATCAAGGAAGCCGCCGAGACCGCCGGCCTCTCGCTGGCCAAGGGTCTTCCCGTCGGCAAGGAGTGGGGCGCCACCAAGCTGGTGACGCCCAAGACTGCAGCCAAGAAGCGCTGACCCGCGCCCCGCATCCAAGCGGACACACACCCCGTCGACCAGGTTTTGGCCCGGTCGGCGGGGTGTGTGCGTTGCGGATCCGCGGGCGCGGACCAGTTGGCCATAGGCTGGCACCACCCGAACGGCCCAACGCGGGCGCGCGGACATGCGGACATGCGGACATGCAGGCACGCGGACATGCAGGCACACGGACCTGCAGGAACGAAGGGATGCGACACATGGCGATCGAGGTCGGCAACAAGGCCCCGGACTTCGAGCTCAAGGACAACCACGGCGCCACCGTGCGGCTCTCCGACTTCAGGGGGGAGAAGGCGGTCGTGCTGCTCTTCTACCCCTTCGCCTTCACGGGCGTGTGCACCGGCGAGCTGTGCGAGCTGCGCGACCAGCTGCCGCGGTTCCAGAACGACGACGTACAGCTCCTCGCGGTCTCCAACGACTCGGTGCCGACCCTGCGGGTCTTCGGCGAGCAGGAGGCGCTGGACTACCCGCTGCTGTCGGACTTCTGGCCGCACGGGGAGACCTCCCGTGCGTACGGGGTCTTCGACGAGGAGAAGGGCTGCGCGGTCCGCGGCACCTTCATCATCGACAAGGACGGCATCGTGCGGTGGACCGTCGTCAACGGGCTGCCCGACGCGCGTGACCTGAACGAGTACATCAAGGCTCTCGACAGCCTCTGAGAAATCCGGGTCCGGGTGGGAACCCGTCACTAGGATCGACACGTTGATCCGGATAAACCGCACGACGGGGCACCGCCCCACACCAACCTTATGGAGGACCCGTGGGAGTCAGCCTCAGCAAGGGCGGCAACGTCTCGCTGACCAAGGCCGCGCCCAACCTGACGGCGGTCATCGTCGGTCTGGGCTGGGACGCTCGCACCACCACCGGTGTCGACTTCGACCTCGACGCCAGCGCGATCCTGACCAACGACCAGGGCAAGGTCGCCAACGACTCGAACTTCGTGTTCTTCAACAACCTGAAGAGCCCGGACGGCTCGGTCGAGCACACCGGTGACAACACCACCGGTGAGGGCGAGGGCGACGACGAGGCGATCAAGGTCAACCTCTCCGGGGTCCCGACCGACGTCCAGAAGATCGTCTTCCCGGTCTCGATCTACGAGGCCGAGAGCCGCCAGCAGAGCTTCGGCCAGGTCCGCAACGCGTACATCCGCGTCGTGAACCAGGCCGACAACACCGAGCTCGCCCGCTACGACCTCTCCGAGGACGCCTCGACCGAGACCGCCATGGTCTTCGGCGAGCTGTACCGCAATGGCGCGGAGTGGAAGTTCCGTGCCATCGGCCAGGGTTACGCCTCGGGCCTGCGCGGCATCGCGCAGGACTTCGGCGTCAACGTCTGACCCCGAGAGCAGTGTCCCGTCCGGCGCCGTGCACTGTGTGTACGGCGCCGGACGGGCTTCAGCGCCGCGCAACCGCACCGTCACACCGTCGTCCGGGGAGGACCACAACATGGGCGTCACACTCGCCAAGGGGGGCAATGTCTCCCTCTCCAAGGCCGCACCGAACCTCACCCGGGTTCTGATCGGCCTCGGATGGGATGCGCGCTCGACCACGGGAGCCGACTTCGACCTCGACGCCAGCGCACTGCTGTGCGGCGACGGCCGGGTGCTCGGGGACGAGTACTTCGTCTTCTACAACAACTTGAAGAGCCCCGAGGGCTCCGTCGAACACACCGGCGACAACCTCACCGGCGAGGGTGAAGGTGACGACGAGTCGATCATCATCGACCTCACCAAGGTGCCGGACCGGGTCGACAAGATCGTCTTCCCCGTGTCGATCCACGAGGCGGACGCCCGCCGACAGAGCTTCGGTCAGGTCAGCAACGCCTTCATCCGCGTGGTGAACCAGGCGGACGGCCAGGAACTCGCCCGGTACGACCTGTCCGAGGACGCCTCCAGTGAGACGGCGATGATCTTCGGCGAGGTCTATCGGTACGGGGGTGAATGGAAGTTCCGTGCCGTGGGGCAGGGGTACGCGTCGGGCCTCAGGGGCATCGCTCTAGACTTCGGGGTCAACGTTTCGTAAAGCCGTACAAGACGATGGGGTGCCAGTGGTTCTCAAAACCTTCGGCTGGTCGTTCGCAATCACTGCGCTCGGTCTGGTCGCAGCGGTGTTCTACGGGGGGTGGCAGGCGTTCGGGATCGTCGCGATCCTGTCCGTCCTGGAGATCTCGCTGTCCTTCGACAATGCGGTGGTCAACGCCGGGATCCTGAAGAAGATGAATGCCTTCTGGCAGAAGATCTTCCTCACCGTCGGTGTCCTCATCGCCGTGTTCGGCATGCGCCTCCTCTTCCCCGTCGTCATCGTCGCGATCAGTGCCAAGATCGGGCCCATCGACGCCGTCGATCTGGCCATGAACGACAAGGAGATGTACGAGCAGCTGGTCACGGACGCTCACCCGTCCATCGCTGCTTTTGGCGGAATGTTCCTGCTGATGATCTTCCTCGATTTCATCTTCGAGGAGCGTGACATCAAGTGGCTCGCCTGGCTGGAGCGCCCGCTCGCCAAGCTCGGCAAGATCG
The DNA here is from genome assembly GCF_042736725.1 of Streptomyces sp. NPDC060028. Classification (NCBI taxonomy): domain Bacteria; kingdom Bacillati; phylum Actinomycetota; class Actinomycetes; order Kitasatosporales; family Streptomycetaceae; genus Streptomyces; species Streptomyces sp. NPDC060028. Next base: position 6,219 of record NZ_JBHWVJ010000156.1, read on the forward strand.
ACATGCTGTCCGCGTGCATCGCGCTGATCGTCCTGGTCGTCACCTCGATGACCTTCGCCACCCACGCCCACCAGCACGGCGGCATCGAGGTGGACAAGGCGCAGACCGTCCTGGTCTCCGGCATTCTCGGCCTGATCACCTACATGGTCGTCGGCGGCCTCTCCGGCTACTTCGAGAACAAGCTGGAGGAAGAGGAAGAGGCCGAGCACGAGGCCGAGGAAGCTGCCAAGAGGAGCGGCAATCCGGTCTCGGCCGTCGCCATGGCCGGCAAGGCCGCGTTCTTCATGTTCCTCTACCTCGAGGTCCTCGACGCGTCCTTCTCCTTCGACGGCGTCATCGGCGCCTTCGCCATCACCAACGACATCGTGCTCATGGCCCTCGGCCTCGGCATCGGTGCCATGTACGTCCGTTCGCTCACGGTCTACCTGGTCCGCCAGGGCACCCTGGACGACTACGTCTACCTGGAGCACGGCGCGCACTACGCCATCGGCGCGCTCGCCGTCATCCTGCTCGTCACCATCCAGCACGAGATCAACGAGGTCATCACCGGCCTCGTCGGCGTCGTGCTGATCGCCTGGTCCTTCTGGTCCTCCGTGCGCCGCAACAAGCGCATCGAGGCCGAGGGCGGTGGCAGCGGCGAGTCCGCGGAGGTCACGGCCGGGGTGTGATCCGGCCCTGATTGCGGAATCTTCACTACGACGGGGCGGCCGCGCGGATCCACAGGAC
>NZ_JBHWVJ010000157.1:0-6711 GCF_042736725.1 Streptomyces sp. NPDC060028
CACTCGGACCTGGAAGGAGTCCAAGGATCCCGACAAGGACGCCAAACTCGACCGCGTTGAGCACGTGACCAGGCATTTCCCGGACCGCTGCTTCGCCTTCGACCAGTTCGGCCCCTTGTCGATCCGCCCCTGCCACGGCTCCTCCTGGGCCGAAGAGAAGAAACCGGACCGGCTGCCGGCCACCTACCACCGCACCCACGGCATCCGCTACTTCCACGGCTGCTACTCCATCGGCGACGACCAGCTGTGGGGTGTGACCCGCCGCCGCAAGGGCGGCGACCACAGCCTCGCGGCACTGAAGTCGATCCGTGCTGCCCGGCCCGACGGGCCCTATCTACGTGATCATGGACAACCTCTCGGCAAACAAGACGCCAGCCGTCCGAACCTGGGTGGGCAAGAACAAGGTCGAGCTGTGCCTGACATCGACCAGCGCGTCGTGGGCCAACCCCATCGAGGCCCAGTTCGGGCCCCTACGGAACTTCGTCATGGGCGGTTCCAACCACCCCAACCACCCGGCACTGGCCCGGAAGCTGCAGGACTACCTACGGTGGCGCAACGCGAATGCCCGCCACCCCGACGTCCTGGCCGCCCAACGCCGCGAACGCGCCAAGGTCCGCAGCGAACGACACCAACGCTGGGGCCGACCACGACCTCAAGCCGCCTGACCAACCCCGGCGAACGTTCGTGGACAACGCACTAGCGATCTCTTGCTTCCACCGGGCGCCCTACCAAGGCGGCGGCAACGCCGGCATTGAAGCTCTCCCAGAGGAAACCGCGCCGTACTGGACGCTCCAAGAGGCGCTCGGCTACCTGGTCGAGCCCCCCGAACGTGCTCCTGAAGGTCTCGACGCGGTCTCCCGCTTGGTCTGCGAGTGCGGCCGCCACCGCTCCGAACTGCATCTCGTTGCGGAAGTCCTGCCTCGGCTGCACCTGTTCCGTGAAGTCGAAGGCCAGGTGGCCGAGGTCCTGCCACAGCCACATCACCCCCACGGTCAACCCGCTGCCTTGGCTCCACGTGGGTGAAGGAAACTCGACAATCCCGAGCCACCAGCCGCGGTCGTCGACCCAGATGCGGGATCGACCGCGCTGATTGAGACCGAGCGGCCGCAGCCGCTCTCGAGCCGCAGAGGCGACCAGCCGGGACGCCGGAGAAGTAGCTGCCATGCAGCCCATTGTCGTCGGCCTCTCGATGCCGACGACGCTGAGGGGAACCCCTCCTGTACTTCCAAATCGACTCCGGCGAGAGCCCCGACCAGTCGCGAACCCTCCACGAGGCGCGTCAACCTACGTTGAACCGGATCGTTGACGTTCGGTGCCTGGGCAGCCAGGTGGGGCCACTTCAAACCGTTCCTCTGCCGGGGCCAAAGGAAGCCGTCCGGGCTGGGCCAAGACGGGGGTCTGGCCCAAGTTCTGTGGGCCGGTGACGCTGAGTCACGCGAGGAGGACTCGTTTCCGGAGGAGCGGGAATCCAGCACGGCCGAACATCTGCCGTTTGAGCATCTTGATCCGGTTGACTGTTCCTTCGACGGGTCCGGAGTTCCAGTCGGTGGTGAGTCCGGCGGTGACGGCGTCGAAGTCGCTTTGGAGTCCGGCCGCGAAGGTGCTGATGCCGGGCAGGCCGGCTGTCATCGCCTCGGTGATCCATTCGGGCAGGCGCAGGCCGTCGAGCGTGGTGAGCATTTCCGCGAACGAGCTGGTCAGTTCAGCGGCGGAGGCCAGTTCCGGGATGCGGTCGAGGACTGCTTTGCGGCGAAGCTTGTCCTCCTCGGTCAGGGTGGCCGGGTGCCGGGTAAGCCAGCCGGTCACCTGCCGTACCGATGGTGGTGGCGGGGCGGGTGTGAAGCCTTCCCGCTGGGGCAGGTCGCGGCGGATCCAGTCGCAACGATGGAGTAGTGGCCGCGGAAGCCTCGGGCGGTGATCTCCCGGAAGAGAGCGAGGACGGTCACTCTTCCGCCGGTCTCGGCCCAGCGTGCGGCCAGGTAGGGCTTGAACTGATCGAGCTTGCTCGGGAGCTGCCGTTTGCGGCCCTTGACCATGTCCTGCCAGGACGCTGCGCGGGCGTATCGCTGCACGGTGTGCCGGCCCCAGCCCAGGTGCTGTGCGACGGCCCGCAGGCTCATGCCCTGGGCGAGGAGTTCGTGGACCAGGGCGTGGTGCATCCGGGCCCGCTCGGCGAACTTGCCCGTCGGCGTGTCCGTTTCATCGTCCCGACCGGTGGCTTCTCCGGTCGGGGTCTCCCAGACGGGTTCCGGTTCGGGGACCGGCAGCGGCAGGTCACGCAGGCCGGAGCGGTGGGCGGCCACCGTCTTCTCGACGGCGGAAGCGAGGTTCTGCCAGAGGTGGAACCGGTCGGCGACCTGGAGGGCCTGGGGTGCGGCGGTGTCGGCCGCTTCGGCGTAGGCGCCGGCGCGGTCGCGGCAGATGACTTCGATTCCGGGGTGGGCCGCGAGCCAGGGGGCGAGGGTGGCGGCGTCGCGTTCTGGCAGCAGGTCGAGGACCCGGTGGGTCTCGGCGTCGATCACGACCGTTCCGTAGACGTGACCGCGGCGCAGGGCGAAGTCGTCCACCCCGACAGCGCGGGGTTCGGTCGGCGCCGGGTCGGGCAGGTCCATCACCCGCCGCAACAGCGTATTGCGGCTGGTCACGATGCCCAGATGCGCGGCGAGGCGTGCACCGGCCCGCCCGGCGAGCGCCAGCCCGACCTTGCTCATTGTGGACCGCAGACGCTCGGTGGTCCGGCCGTGGCGCCTGGTCAGTCCCGGCGCCTGCTCGACGAACGTGCGCCGCGGACAGGATGGGGTCGAGCAGACGAACCGGCGGACCCTCAGCACCAGCACACACGGCCGCCCACCGCAGGCAAGATCCGTGGGGAAACGCTGGTAGGAGCCGTGAACCTGAGCCGACCAGTCCCCGCACGCCGGGCAGTAAGCACCGCTCGCGGTGCACCGTGCCTCGACGCGTATCGCTTCGCCGTCCGTCTCGACGGACGTGATCACGGCCGTCGTGTCCGACGGGAACAACAGCTCTTGCACCGCAGAGGGATCTTCGCTCACGGCGACCGAATGTCGAGCACGCCAGCCATACGAGGAGCGAAATCCGGGCGACCTCCAAGCCCTCGCCATGAAGATCAACAACTACAACGAGTAGTCACCTCACACAACTTGGGCCAGACCCCAAGACGGACCGTCCTAGACACCCCCACGAGGCCGGAACGGGCACCGGGCCGCTCACCGCTCACCCGGGCGCAGAACGCGAACGCGCCGGGCGGGCGGAGCCTTCGCCGTACCGGTGGTCTCGCCGGTGGCGGTGGGCTTCGCTACCTGCACGTGGGTCTCGGCAACCTCGATCAGGTCCGCCGGAGTGACGCCGAGGATGCCGCACAGGGCAGCGAGGGTGTCCATCGACAGCCGCTGTGGAGGCTGGGTGACCAGCCGGAACACCTGCTCCCGCGAGAGATGTACCCCGTACTCGGCCAGGAAGGGGACGAGGTCGGTGGTCTGGTACATGTCCCGCTCGGCCATCAGACGGCGCAGGTTCCATGTGAAGCCCATCCGTTTCATCACCGCGGTAACACCCCTCCACCAGTGGGTTCCAGACGTTTGTGGAGCGCGGCCTCGATCAGCCGGTTGCGGTACTCGTCCGACACCCACGTGTACAGGGCGGTCGTCGCCGCGTGGAGTGACCGACCTGCTCCTGGACGAACCGCTCCGGATATCCGAACGCGATCAGGTGCGTGATGTAGGCGTGCCTTGTGTCCGCAGAGGCCGTGTGCGGATGACCTCGTGTCGCGATTGAGCAGGCCAGGTGGCGAGGCCGCATTCGCGACGCAGATCGTCGGTCGTGTTGCTTTCCACGGGGTTTCCTGCAATGCGGATCACTCGCTGCTGGTGCCCGTGGGGCCGTGTTGTCAGTGGGGGCTGAGATCGTGCCTCCGTGAGCGAACTGGTTGAGCATGTCGATGAGCATGACCGCGTGTTGGGGATAGTGGAGCGAGACGAGGCGGTGCGCGAGAACTGGCCGCATCGCATTGCAACAACGATCTGCCGTGACCGCGAGGGGCGGATCTTGGTTGTGCGGCGGTCCGAGACGCATTCCCGGTTCCCGGGCCACTACGACGTGATGGTCGGCGGCGCAGTGGACGTGGGCGAGTCGTATGAGGAGGCGGCGGTCCGCGAGCTGGGTGAAGAGCTCGGCGTTCGCGTGCCGGTGCGCTTCCTGTTCAAGTTCCTCTGCAGGGAAGGGATCGGCCCCATATGGTTCGGGGTGCATGAGGCCCTCTTGTCGTCGGAGTCCCTGGTCCCGGACCCGGGTGAGATCGACTGGCTGGACTGGCTGACGGTGGCTGAACTGCGCGAAGTCGTTGATCAATGGTGCTTCGTTCCGGGAGGGCGGGAAGCTCTGCGCCGATATCTCGATTCCGGGCCCGACAGCGGTGTGGGCGAACTGGTGGCCGGGTGATCGGCGATGCGGGTCGCCTCGGTTCGAAGCGGGCATTTCAGCTGCAGGACCCGATGACTTTGGTTCGCGGATCTGGAAGGCGTCTGACCCTGGATTTCCCGGCGGCAGCTTCGCGGAGCCAGGTGATCACTTCGTGTTGGGCGGCGAGCCGGGCCAGGGCCTGGGTGCGGAAGTCAGTGAGCTCGTCGATTGTCTGCTTCGATCGGTCCAGCCGCTCCCTGAGTTTGGCGTTCTCCGTCTTGAGGCGGGTGATCTGGGCTTCGCGGGGGTCGGGAATGTCGCCGGCCTGCTGCAGGGCCTGAAGGCGTCGCGCGAACTCGACGCGGAGGTGAGAGTAGGGGCGGGTGCCGTAGAACGCGGTGCGGTCGACTGCAGCCTCGCCGGCGAGGGTCTTGATGTCGCACTTTCCGCCGGGCGGGATCTCGCCGCGAAGGAGCCGGTCCATGGCGGCCCGGATACGGTTCCCCTCGGAGGCGCTCAGGCGAGTGAGGACCGGGCGCTGCTCGGCTTCTCCTCCGCGGAATTGCGGGAGCACGCCTGATCAGCAGCGGGGAACCTGAGCATGCCGCCTGCGGTGAGCCGGGGGTCCTTGGGCGGGTGACGGCAGGCGCCCGGCGGCCGGGTCTCCGGGCGGAGGGCCCGCCGTCCGGAGCGGGCGGCCGTCGGTCGTGCGCAGGCGGAGACGGTGCCACGGTCTCAACGGGCAGCCGCTCCCGGGGTACGCGCGCAGCCCTGCGGTGTCGACGCACAGCGGGGCGCATCAGGCCCCCCTGAACGAGATGGCGGCTTACTCGGAGATTTGGTCTCGGGAAATTCCTTTCGAGACCAGCACATGCGGTTCTAGGCTTCCCCGATGGACGAGTCTGACGCGCCCGACCCTGATGAAGCCCAGGCCGTACCGAGCCCGCTGCTGCTCACGTTTCCCCGATCGAGGCGTACGTCCGCACCGAGACCGGCCGCTACCTCGACCCCTGGTACGACCGGCTGCGCGACACCTACCTGGCGACGATGGCCGACCTCGGCGTCACCCCCGGCATGGACGACAACGAGTTCCTCGAGGCGATGGCCGCCGTCAAGGACGGCGACCCGGCGCTGAAGCTGCTGCTCAAGGCGATCAAGGCGACCGCGAAGGGAGGCATCGGCAAGCTGCGCCAGCGCAACAGCCGCGGCGAGGTCCCGTTCTACGAGCCGTGGCCGGCCCTGGAGCGTGAGACGTGGCGCCCCGACATCCGGGCCGCGGTCCTGTCGACCGTCCGCGTCATCATGCATCGCAAGATGATGAAGATCGCCGCCGCGGCCGACATCTACCCCGTCGCCATCGCCACCGACTGCCTCGTCTACCCCTCCAACGGGCCCTCCCCGCTGGACCTCCTGCCGTACACGCCCGACGGCAAGCCGGTCACCGGCACGTTCCGCCTCGGCGTCTCACCGGGGATGGTCAAGCACGAGGGCACCCAGACCGTCCTCTGGGCGGCAGCGGAATTCGAAAAAAGCGGGGGCCTGTTCAACATCGCCCGGAACATCAAGAACGGCCGCCCGGCCGACGACGACGGGGAGTAGACGATGGTCAGCTCGCTCGGGGACAGCCTGGACCGCGCCCTGGAGAAGGCGTTCACCCGCCCCGCCCCCAAGAGCGCTCAGGCGCAGATGAAGTACCTGGTCAAGCAGCTCAAGGGAACCAAGGCGGCCGCCGCCGCGCTCGGGGTGTCCCAGCGCACCGTGGAGCGGTACATCAAGGGACAGCTGAAGCGGCCCCGCCACGCCACGACCTCGCCGCCCGCATAGACCGCGAGGTCAAGAAGCGGTGGCAGCCCCAGCTGAGGGCCAAGGCCAAAAAGGCCGCCGCGACGAGCACCGGGATCGTCGTCCCGACCCGCGCCCGGTTCGGGTTCACCGCCGCCCCGGGCACCACGGACGACGGTCGGCTGCGCCACATCAATCAGGCGCTGTCCCCGCAGTGGGCCCAGAAGCTGTTCGACGCCCGCGACCAGGGCGCCACCGAGCAGCAGCTCCTGGACATCGCCGCGCAGGGCTTGGGCCACCACTACTTCCGGGACACGGCCGCCGCGCCCGCGACCTGGACGTGGAGTTCACCGACGTCCAGGAAATCGACATCACCCTCTGACCCGCAACGGACGAGGGGCCCCGCACCCCCCCCCCCGGGGGGGGGCCCCGCCCCAGGGCCCCCCCCCGCGCGCGCGGGGGGGGGGGGTGGGGGGGCCCCCCCCGGGGGGGCGGGGGCCGCCCGGGGAA
>NZ_JBHWVJ010000158.1:0-6438 GCF_042736725.1 Streptomyces sp. NPDC060028
GGTGCGCACTGCGCACCGGGCCACCGGTCTTTGCGTCCGGTCACAGCACTAGCAGCCGAGCAGGCGGCTGCCGAGGTAGCTCTGGATCTGGTCCAGGGAGACGCGCTCCTGCTTCATGGTGTCGCGCTCGCGCACGGTCACCGCGTTGTCGTCGAGGGTGTCGAAGTCCACGGTGACGCAGAACGGCGTACCGATCTCGTCCTGACGGCGGTAGCGGCGGCCGATGGCGCCGGCGTCGTCGAACTCGATGTTCCAGAACTTGCGCAGGTCGGCGGCGAGGCCCTTGGCCTTGGGCGACAGCTGCGCGTTGCGGGACAGCGGCAGGACGGCGACCTTGATCGGGGCCAGGCGCGGGTCGAGGCGCATCACGGCGCGCTTCTCCATGACGCCCTTGGCGTTGGGGGCCTCGTCCTCGTTGTACGCGTCGAGCATGAAGGCGAGCATGGCGCGGTTGACACCGGCCGCCGGCTCGATGACGTACGGGGTGTAGCGCTCCTTCGACTCCTGGTCGAAGTACACGAGGTCCTGGCCGGAGGCGGCGGAGTGGGCCTTGAGGTCGAAGTCGGTGCGGTTGGCCACGCCCTCGAGCTCGGAGAACTCATTGCCACCGAAGTTGAAGCGGTACTCGATGTCGGCGGTGCGCTTCGAGTAGTGGGACAGCTTCTCCTTCGGGTGGTCGTACCAGCGGATGTTCTCCTCGCGGATGCCGAGGTCGCGGTACCAGTTCCACCGCTCCTGCATCCAGTACTCCTGCCACTGCTCGTCCTCGCCCGGCTTGACGAAGAACTCCATCTCCATCTGCTCGAACTCGCGCGTGCGGAAGATGAAGTTGCCGGGCGTGATCTCGTTGCGGAAGGACTTGCCCATCTGCGCGATGCCGAAGGGAGGCTTCTTGCGCGAGGTGGTCTGCACCTGGGCGAAGTTGGTGAAGATGCCCTGGGCGGTCTCGGGGCGCAGGTACGCCTTGGAGCCGGTGTCCTGGGTCGGGCCGAGGTGGGTCTCCAGCATGCCGGAGAACTGCTTGGGCTCGGTGAACTGGCCCTTCACGCCGCAGTTGGGGCAGTTGATGTCGGCGAGGCCGTTCGCGGGCACACGGCCGTGCTTGGCCTCGTACGCCTCTTCAAGGTGGTCCGCGCGGTGGCGCTTGTGACAGGAGGTGCACTCGGTCAGCGGGTCCGAGAAGGTCCCGACGTGGCCGGAGGCCACCCAGACCTCGGGGGCCAGGATCACGGACGAGTCGAGGCCGACGATGTCCTCACGCCCGGTGACCATCGCCTTCCACCACTGGCGCTTGATGTTCTCCTTGAGCTCGACACCGAGCGGGCCGTAATCCCAGGCAGCCCGAGAGCCGCCGTAGATCTCACTGCACGGGAAAACGAAGCCACGGCGCTTGCTCAGGCTGACGATGGTGTCGATCTTGTCGGCGGCCACGGTGCTCTCTTCAGTACGAGGACGAACGGCGAAGCCTTTAGGTTACCGGCGCCCGCACCTCCCCTTTCAAATCGGATCCCCTTCCACGGCACGGGTCCGGCCCTCCCATCAGCGTTTTTGACAATCGTTTCCATCTTTGATGAAAATGGATGTCATGAACGTACGACGCCTCATACCCGCCACCGCCCTCGCCGGAACCGTTGCCCTCGGCGCCGCCGCCCTCACCGCCTGCTCCGGCCCAGCCGACGCAGCCGGCGGCAAGGACGGCAAGCTCGACGTGACGGCGTCGTTCTATCCGATGCAGTTCCTCGCCGAGCAGATCGGCAAGGACCACGTGAAGGTCGACACCCTGACCAAGCCGGGCGTCGAACCGCACGACCTGGAGATCACCCCGAAGCAGACCGCGCAGCTCGGCGAGGCCGATGTCGTCCTCTACCTCAAGAACCTGCAGCCCGCCGTGGACAAGGCCGTCGCCCAGTCCGGCGTGAAGAACATCGTGGACGCCGCCACCCTGACCAAGCTCGAGGTGCACTCCGCCGCCGGCCACGAGGGCCACGACCACGCGGCCGAGGGCGAGGACCACAGCCACGATCACGATCACGGCCACGACCACGGCGGGTCCGGCGAGGACCCGCACGTCTGGCTCGACCCCACGAAGTACGCGGAGATCGCCAAGGGCGTCGGCGCGGCCCTGGAGAAGGCCGACCCCGACCACGCGGCGGACTACAAGAAGAACACCGAGGACCTCCTCACCAAGCTGACCGCGCTGGACACCGAGTTCAAGGACGGCCTGAAGAACACGGCGTCCAAGACCTTCATCACCACCCACTCCGCCTTCGGCTACCTCGCCGAGCGCTACGGCCTCGACCAGGAGGGCATCTCCGGCGTCGACCCCGAGTCCGAGCCGAGCCCGGCCCGGATGAAGGAACTCCAGGCCGTCGCGAAGAAGGACAATGTCTCCACCGTGTTCTTCGAGACCCTGGCCAGCGACAAGACGGCCAAGACCCTCGCCCGGGACACCGGTCTGAAGACCGACGTCCTCGACCCGCTCGAGGGAATGACCGACAAGTCCCAGGGTGCTGACTACTTCGAGGTCATGCGGTCCAACCTGAAGAACCTCCAGAAGGCGCTCGGAACCAAGTAATGACAGCAGCAGCAACGGAGGCGCGAGCCATGCAGTCCACGCCCCGACCGGCTGACGACCAGCCCGTCATATCCCTGCGCGGGGCCACGGCCTCGCTCGGCTCGCGCCCCGTGCTGCGCGGGATCGACCTCACCGTCCGCCGCGGTGAGGTCGTCGCGCTGCTCGGTGCCAACGGCTCCGGCAAGTCCACGGCCGTCCGTGCCGTCGTCGGCCAGGTCCCGCTGAGCGACGGCGCCCTGTCCCTCTTCGGCACCGACTTCAAGCGCTTCCGCGACTGGTCGCGCATCGGGTACGTCCCGCAGCGCACCACCGCGGCCAGCGGCGTCCCCGCCACCGTCCGGGAGGTCGTCTCCTCCGGGCGGCTGGCCCGGAGCCGCTTCGGGCTCCTGCGCAAGGCCGACAAGGCCGCCGTCGAGGCCGCCCTGGCCCTGGTCGACATGGACACGTACGCCGACGCCTCGGTCAACGCCCTCTCCGGCGGCCAGCACCAGCGCGTGCTCATAGCCCGGGCACTCGCCGTCGAGCCGGAACTGCTGATCATGGACGAGCCGATGGCCGGCGTGGACCTCGCCAACCAGGAGGTCCTCGCGCACGCCCTGCGCGAGCAGGTCTCCGCCGGCTCCACCGTCCTGCTCGTCCTGCACGAGCTGGGCCCGCTGGAGCCCCTGATCGACCGCGCCGTCGTCCTGCGCGACGGCTGCGTCGTTCACGACGGACCGCCCCCGCAGGCCGTGGGCCAGCACGCCCTGCCCGGCCACGACCACGTACACCCCCACGCGGCGCACGACGCCGAGCCCCTGCGGACGGGACTGCTGAGCTGATGGACCTCCTGAACTACGCCTTCATGCAGCGGGCGCTGATCGCCGCCGGTCTGGTGGGCATCACCGCGCCCGCGATCGGCACGTACCTCGTCCAGCGCCGTCAGGCCGTCATGGGCGACGGCCTCGGCCATGTGGCCATGACCGGTGTCGCGCTCGGCTTCCTGCTCAACACGAGCCCGGTGTGGATGGCCACCCTGGTCGCGGTCGTCGGCGCGGTCGGCATGGAGATGATCCGCTCCCGCGGCAAGACCAGCGGTGACGTCGCGCTCGCCATGCTCTTCTACGGCGGCCTGGCCGGCGGCGTCATGATCATCAACATGGCTCCGGGCGGTTCCACGACCAACCTGGTCAGCGCCATGTTCGGCTCGATCACCACGGTCGCGCCCGAGGACGTCACCGCGATGGCGATCCTCGCCGCCTTCGTCCTCGCCGTCACCATCGGCCTGCGCCGCCAGCTCTTCTCCGTCTGCCAGGACGAGGAGTTCGCCCGGGTCACCGGACTGCCGGTGCGCTTCCTCAACCTGCTGATCGCGGTCACCGCCGCCGTCACGGTCACGGTGGCGATGCGCATCGTGGGCCTGTTGCTGGTCAGCGCCATGATGGTGATCCCGGTCGCAGCCGCCCAGCGGGTCACCCGCGGGTTCACCGCGACGCTGTCGCTGGCCATGGCGATCGCCCTGCTGGTCTCCCTGACCGGCACGGCCACCACGTACTACATGGACGCACCCTCCGGCGCGACGATCGTGCTGCTCGCCATCGCCGTCTTCATGGCCATGACGGCCCTGTCGGCGCCGCTGGCCCGGCGCCGCGCCAGAGCCGCACGTGCGGCCGAAGAGGTCTGCACGCGCGACGACGTGAAGGTCTAGACGGCCTGGCGGGCTGGCACAATGGCGGCAGGCCGATACGAGGAGGAACCGGTGGCGACTGCGCCTGGCGAGATGAATACCGCGCCAGTACGAGGACGATCCACCCGGCAGCGGGCGGCCGTGGCGGCGGCCCTGGACGAGGTGGACGAGTTCCGCAGCGCCCAGGAACTGCACGACATGCTCAAGCACCGCGGCGACTCCGTGGGGCTGACCACCGTGTACCGCACCCTCCAGTCGCTCGCGGACGCCGGCGAGGTCGACGTGCTGCGCACCAGCGACGGCGAGTCGGTGTACCGGCGCTGCTCCACGGGCGAGCACCACCACCACCTGGTCTGCCGCAAGTGCGGCAAGGCGGTCGAGGTGGAGGGCCCGGCGGTGGAGAAGTGGGCCGAGTCCATCGCGGCCGAACACGGCTATGTGAACGTCGCCCACACGGTGGAGATCTTCGGCACCTGCGCCGACTGCGCGGCCGCCGCCTGACACCCGGCCGGCCGCCCGGACGGTGATGTCCGCGGCGGCCGAGCCCGACGGCGCCGTCAGCCCTTGGGGCCTTCCGGCTGGTTCGGGACCGCGCCGCCGAAGCGGCGGTCGCGCTGGGCGTACTCCAGGCACGCCGCCCAGAGATTGCGGCGGTCGAAGTCCGGCCACAGCACGTCCTGGAAGACCATCTCGGCGTACGCGCTCTGCCAGAGCAGGTAGTTGGAGGTGCGCTGCTCGCCGCTCGGCCGCAGGAACAGGTCCACGTCCGGCATGTCCGGGTAGTACATGTACTTCGCGAAGGTCTTCTCGTTGACCTTCGAGGGGTCCAGCCGGCCCGCCGCCACGTCCCGGGCGATCGCCTGCGCCGCGTCCGCGATCTCCGCGCGGCCGCCGTAGTTCACGCAGAAGTACAGGGTCATCGCGTCGTTGTCGACGGTCTGCTCCTGCGCCACCTGGAGCTCCTGGACGACCGACTTCCACATCTTCGGCATGCGGCCGACCCAGCGGATGCGGATGCCCAGCTCGTTCATCTCGTCGCGGCGGCGCCGGATGACGTCGCGGTTGAAGTTCATCAGGAAGCGCACCTCGTCGGGCGAGCGCTTCCAGTTCTCCGTCGAGAAGGCGTACAGGGAGAGGTTCTTGACGCCCATCTCCAGGCAGCCCTTGAGCACGTCGAGCACGACGCCCTCGCCGACCTTGTGGCCCTCGGTGCGCGGCAGGCCGCGGTCCTTGGCCCAGCGGCCGTTGCCGTCCATGACGACCGCGACGTGGTTCGGGACGAGCTCGCCGGGGATCTTCGGCGGGCGCTCACCGGACGGGTGCGGCTCGGGAACCTTGTACTCCCGGCGAGAGCGTCCCAGAATCCCGCGTCGTGCCATGTGCCCAGCTCCTATTTCTCGACGTAACGCAGGGAGCGTAGCCCGCGTTCCAGATGCCAGTGCAAATAGGCGGAGACCAGCCCGCTGCCCTCGCGCACGTGACGCGCCTCGCAGGCGTCGGCGTGGCCCCAGTCGCCCGTCAGCAGCGCGCTCAGCAGGGCGATGGCCTCCGACGAGGGTACGACGGAGCCGGGGACCCGGCAGTCGCCGCATATCACCCCGCCCGCGGCGACGGAGAAGTGCCGGTTGGGGCCGTGGATCCCGCACTTCGCGCAGTCCTCGAAGCTGGGCGCGTAGCCGTTGACGGCGAGGGAGCGCAGCAGGAAGGCGTCGAGGATGAGGTGCGGCTGGTGTTCGCCGCGCGAGAGCGTGCGCAGGGCGCCGACGAGCAGCAGGTACTGCTGTACGGCGGGCTCGCCCTCGTTCTCCGTGAACCGCTCGGCGGTCTCCAGCATGGCGGTGCCGGCGGTGTAGCGGGCGTAGTCGGTGACGATGCCGTTGCCGTACGGGGCGATGATCTCGGTCTGGGTGCAGAGCGGGAGGCTGCGGCCGATCAGCTCGCTGCCCCGGGCGAAGAACTGCACGTCGGCGTGGGAGAAAGGTTCCAGCCGGGCGCCGAATTTGGACTTGGTACGCCGGACCCCGCGGGCGACGGCCCGCACCCGGCCGTGGCCCCGGGTCAGCAGCGTGATGATGCGGTCCGCCTCACCCAGCTTCTGGGTGCGCAGCACGATGCCGTCGTCGCGGAACAGACTCATGCGCCCATTGTCGCCTGTGCGGGCACGGCGACGGCCCTGCGTCCGGACCCGGGTCCGGAC
>NZ_JBHWVJ010000159.1:0-6406 GCF_042736725.1 Streptomyces sp. NPDC060028
TGCCGCTCGGCGACGGTATGGTGTTCGCCGCGACGACGGGCAAGCCGCGGCCCGGGCTGTGGCCGCTCGCGGCCACGCGGGTCCCGCACCTGCGCTCGGGGCCCCCCGGTCGGACCCTACGGGTGGCCCCCTCGCGTTGTCCTACAGGCTTAGCTGAAGGAGTCGCCGCAGGCGCAGGAGCCCGTGGCGTTCGGGTTGTCGATCGTGAAGCCCTGCTTCTCGATGGTGTCGACGAAGTCGATCGAGGCCCCGTGGAGGTAGGGGGAGCTCATGCGGTCGGTGACGACCTTGACGCCGTCGAAGTCCTTCACGACGTCGCCGTCGAGGGAGCGCTCGTCGAAGAAGAGCTGGTAGCGCAGGCCGGAGCAGCCGCCGGGCTGGACGGCGACGCGCAGCGCCAGGTCATCGCGGCCTTCCTGCTCCAGCAGGGTCCTGACCTTGTCGGCGGCGGCGTCGGACAGGAGGATGCCGTCGCTCACGGTGGTCTTGTCGTCCTGTACGGACATCTGCATTCACTCCCGAAGTGGGCGGCCCCCGCGCGGGGCAGGGAAACGTCGGACTCTTGCCGTCGGTGGCAACGAGCGGGACCGCGGATTCATTCCAGGACCCGATGCTCGTTTCAGATATTCATGCTCGCACACCCTCGCGGACGGGTCGGTCCGTGGACGAGCGGCCGCCGGGACGCCCGGCCGCGGGCGCGAATTCGTCACATCGACACTATCGGCATCGTCAAAGTGACGTGAAGCAGTTATGATAGATAGCGTCAAATAGACGAGAAGTCGAAGCGATGTCTCCCCAGTAGTCCTTGTCGCAGAAACAGAAAGGGTGCGTGTCGTGACCACCGCCCAGCCTTTGGACGTCCAGCCGACGCCCCTTGCCCTGCTGCTGCTCGGCCGTGAGGCCGACCCCAAGAGCGAGCGCGGGGTGGAGTGCCCCGGCGACCTGCCCTCGCCGTCGGACCCGAACCTGGTGGCCCGCGCCCGCGCGGCCAAGGAGAAGCTCGGGGACAAGGTCTTCATCCTCGGCCACCACTACCAGCGCGACGAGGTCATCGAGTTCGCCGACGTCACCGGCGACTCCTTCAAGCTGGCCAAGGACGCGGCCGCCAAGCCGGAGGCCGAGTACATCGTCTTCTGCGGCGTCCACTTCATGGCCGAGTCCGCTGACATCCTGACCTCGGACGACCAGAAGGTCGTCCTGCCCGACCTGGCCGCCGGCTGCTCGATGGCCGACATGGCCACCGCCGAGCAGGTCGCGGAGTGCTGGGACGTGCTGACCGAGGCCGGTGTCGCCGGGACGACGGTCCCCGTCTCGTACATGAACTCCTCCGCCGACATCAAGGCCTTCACCGGCAAGCACGGCGGCACGATCTGTACCTCGTCCAACGCGAAGAAGGCCCTGGAGTGGGCCTTCGAGCAGGGTGAGAAGGTGCTGTTCCTCCCGGACCAGCACCTGGGCCGCAACACCGCCGTCCGCGACATGGGCATGTCCCTGGACGACTGCGTGCTCTACAACCCGCACAAGCCGAACGGCGGCCTGACCGTCGAACAGCTGCGGAACGCGAAGATGATCCTGTGGCGCGGCCACTGCTCGGTCCACGGCCGCTTCTCGGTGGACTCGGTCAACGACGTGCGCGCCCGCATCCCCGGGGTGAACGTCCTCGTCCACCCCGAGTGCAAGCACGAGGTCGTGGCGGCCGCGGACTACGTCGGCTCGACGGAGTACATCATCAAGGCGCTGGAGGCGGCCCCGGCCGGCTCCAAGTGGGCCATCGGCACCGAGCTGAACCTGGTCCGCCGCCTGGCGAATCGATTTGCCGCGCAGGACAAGGAGGTCGTCTTCCTCGACAAGACGGTCTGCTTCTGCTCGACGATGAACCGCATCGACCTCCCCCACCTGGTGTGGACCCTGGAGTCCCTGGCCGAGGGCAACCTCGTCAACCAGATCCAGGTCGACAAGGAGACCGAGAGCTTCGCGAAGCTCGCGCTGGAGCGGATGCTGGGGCGGCGGTTGCGCCACCCCGTCGGGCTGGGGGTGGGGGCGCCCGGCATCTGCCGGGCGCCCCTTCGCGTCCTGCGCTTCGGTGGGCCCCGAGGGTCAGACCTTGACCGGGGCGTCGTCCTCGGCCGGGGCCGGCTCCGGGACCACCGTCAGGCGGGCCCGCTTCTTCTCCCGGCGGCGCTCCTTGCGGAGCTCGACCATCGTGTAGAGCGTCGGCACCAGCAGGAGCGTCAGCACCGTGGAGCTGATCAGGCCGCCGATGACCACGACCGCCAGCGGCTGCGAGATGAAGCCGCCCTCGCCCGTGACACCCAGCGCCATGGGCAGCAGCGCGAAGATCGTCGCCAGCGCCGTCATCAGGATCGGGCGCAGCCGGTGCCGGCCGCCCTCGATGACCGCCTCGACGACGCCCAGGCCCTGGGCGCGGTACTGGTTGACCAGGTCGATCAGGACGATCGCGTTCGTCACCACGATGCCGATGAGCATCAGCATGCCGATCATCGCCGGGACGCCCATCGGGGTGCCGGTGACGATGAGCAGGCCGAGCGCGCCGGTCGCCGCGAAGGGGATGGAGACCAGCAGGATCAGCGGCTGGATCAGCGAGCGGAAGGTCGCGACCAGCAGCATGAACACGATCGCGACGGCCGCGAGCATGGCCAGGGCCAGCGAGCTCTGGGCCTCGGACTGGTCGGAGGAGACACCGCCGATGGTGGCCGTGGCCCCCTCGGGCAGGTCCAGCGCCTTGATCTTCGTCTGGAGCGCGCCGCTGACGGCGCCGGTGTTGTCGCCGACCGGGCGTGCGGTGACGGTCGCGGCGCGGGCGCCGTCGATCCGGGTCATCGCGACGGGCCCGGGGACATCCTTGACCTCGGCGATGTCGCCGAGCTTGACCGGGCCGACGGGGAGTTCCCGCAACTGCGCCAGGGTGGTGGCCGGCTGCGCGGACTTGATGACGATGTCCCGCTCGGTGTCGTCGAGTACGGCCTTGCCCGCCGGGTTGCCCCGTACGGCCTGGGCGACGATCGCGCCGAGCGCGGCCTGGTTCAGGCCCACGTCGGCGGCCTTGGCGGTGGCGGTCACCGAGATCCGGGGCACCGACTGCGACAGGTCGCTCTGGACGTCGGTGACGTCCTTCAGCCCCGCGACCTCGGCGCGGACCTGCTCGGCGGCCTTGGCGAGGACCTCGCCGTCGCCGGCCTTGACGACCACGCTGAGGTTCTGGCTGCCGAAGCCGTCGCCCGCGGCGATGGTCGTGTCACCGATGCCGTCGAGCTTGGCCAGCTCGGCCTCGATGGACTTCTTCACGGACTCCGCGTCGCCCGCGTCCTTCAGGCCGACCTGGTACGAGGCCTGGTTGGAGCCGGTGCCGCCGCCGAAGGCGGCCATGAAGCCGGAGGAGCCGACGGTGACCTGGTAGCTCTTGACGCCCTCGGTGGCGGCCAGCACCTTCTCGATCTTGCGACTGGCCTCGTCGGAGGCGGCGAGCGAAGTGCCGGGGGCCAGGTGCTGCTTGACCGTCAGGACCTCCTGCTCGCCCTGGTCGAAGAAGTTGGTCTTCAGCAGCGGGGTCATCCCGAAGGTGCCGAAGAGCACGGCGACGGCGATGCCCACACTGGTCAGGCGGCGCCGGGTGGCGAAGCCGAGGACCCGTACGTACATCAGCTGGAGCCTGCTGCGGGACTCCTTCTCCTCGGCCTCGCGCCGCGCCCGGTCCGGATCGGCAGCCGCGCCCTCGGGCGTCCGCAGGAACCAGTACGAGAGCACCGGCACGACCGTCAGGGAGACGATCAGCGAGGCCAGCAGGGCGGCGGTGACGGTGATAGAGAACGGGGAGAACAGCTCGCCGATCATGCCGCCGACAAGGCCGATCGGCAGGAAGACGGCGACGGTGGTGAGCGTGGAGGAGGTGACCGCGCCCGCGACCTCCTTGACCGCCGTGATGATGGCGGCCTCGCGCTCCTCGCCGTATCCGAGGTGGCGCTTGATGTTCTCCAGGACCACGATCGAGTCGTCGACGACCCGGCCGACGGCGATGGTGAGCGCGCCGAGCGTCAGCATGTTGAGCGACAGGTCCCGGGTCCACAGCACGATCAGCGCGAGGACGACGGACAGCGGGATGGAGACCGCGGTGACCAGGGTCGAGCGCACCGACGCCAGGAAGACCAGGATCACGATCACCGCGAAGACCAGACCGAGCAGGCCCTCGGTGGTCAGGCTGGAGATGGACTTGGCGACGGCCGGACCCTGGTCGCTGACCACGGTCAGCTCGGCGCCGGAGCCGAGGGTCGAACGCAGCCCGGGCAGCTTGTCCTTGACGGCGTCCGAGATGGCCACGGCGCTGCCGTCCTTGTCCATCGTCAGGACGAGGGAGAGGCTGGGCTTGCCGTTGGTACGGGTGATCGAGTCGGCCTTGGCGGACTCCTGCTTCACCGCGGCCACGTCACCGAGGCGGACGGCGGGCCTGCCGGGGCCGGGGCTCAGCCGCAGGTCCTCCAGCTGGGCGAGCGAGCTGAAGCCCGAACCGACCCGTACGGTGCGGTTCTTGCCCGCCTCGTCGAAGGAGCCTGCGGGGACGGTCGCGCCGCCCGCCTGGAGGCCCTGGGCGAGCGAGGCTCCGTCCAGGCCGGCCGCCGCGAGCTTCGCGTTGTCCGGGGTGACGGTGACCTGGAGGTCCTGGACGCCGTTGACGCTGACCTGGCCGACGCCCGCGATGTCCTCCAGGACGGGGACGACGGAGCGGTCCAGCTGGTCGGCGAGGGCCTGCTGGTCCTTGTCGGAGGTGACGGCGAGGACGACGGTCGGCATGTCGTCGGTGGAACCGGCCACCACCTGCGGGTCCACGTCGGCGGGCAGCCGCACGCGGGCCCGGTTGACGGCCTGCTGGACGTCGGCGACGAGCTGCTTGGTGCCGCTGTCGCCGTAGTCGAAGGTCGCCATGACGAGGGCGTTGCCCTCGCTGGCGGTGGAGGTGATGCCGGTGATGCCGTCGACGCCCTTGAGGGTGGCCTCGATCGGTTCGACGACCTGCTTCTCCACCACGTCGGGCGAGGCGCCCTGGTACGGCGCGAGCACGGACACCATCGGCAGTTCGATGGACGGCAGCAGCTGCTGCTTGAGCTGCGGAATGGCTATGGCGCCGAAGAGGAGCGCGACGAGCGACACGAGGCCGATCAACGCCCTTTGGGCCAGGCTGAAGCGGGACAGCCGGAACATGGGTATGGGGATCTCTCTGCAGTGGCGTGTGCGAGGGCGCTTCAGCCTTTCGTACGCCCCGCCCGCGCCACGTCGCCCCCAGGTCCCGTCCTTATGTGCGGCATACCGCGTCCGCAGTACGCCGCCGTACTGCGCGGCCGCGCCGTCGGCCCCTCCCGGGAGGCAGGACTACTCGGCGCGCGGCCGGACCAGTCCCGATTCGTACGCGATGACCACCAATTGCGCCCGGTCGCGGGCGCCGAGCTTGGCCATGGCCCGGTTCACGTGGGTCTTGACGGTGAGCGGGCTGACCGCCAGCCGTCCCGCGATCCCGTCGTTCGAGAGGCCCGCCGCCACGTGTACGAGGACCTCGCGCTCCCGGCCGGTCAGCGCGGCGAGCCGCTCGGCGTGCACCGAGGCGGGCTCGGCCGGGCCGGCTCCCCCGCCCTGGGCGAGGAAGGTGGCGATGAGGCCCTTGGTGGCGGCCGGGGAGAGCAGGGCCTCCCCCGCCGCGGCGACCCGGATGGCGTTGAGCAGTTCCTCGGGCTCGGCGCCCTTGCCGAGGAACCCGGAGGCGCCGGCCCGCAAGGAGGAGGCGACGTACTCGTCCACCTCGAAGGTCGTCAGCATCACCACCCGTACGTCCGCGAGTTCCGGGTCGGCGGTGATCAGCCGGGTCGCGGCGAGCCCGTCGGTGCCGGGCATCCGGATGTCCATGAGGACGACGTCGGGCCGCGTGGCCCGCGCGGCGGCGAAGGCCTGCGCCCCGTCGGAGGCCTCCCCGACGACTTCCATGTCGGGCTCGGAGTCGACGAGCACCTTGAACGCGCTGCGCAGCAGCGCCTGGTCGTCGGCGAGCAGCACCCTGATGGGCCGGGGCGTCGGGGTCATTTCCACGCCCCGACCCTACGCGGCACGCCGCCGGCCCCGGCGTGCCGGGTGACGTCCACCCAAGCCGGGCCTAGCCAAGGGCCAGCACCACCAGGGCCGTCGTGGCGGAGACCTCGGCCAGGGCTCCGAAGACGTCCCCGGTGACCCCGTCGAAGCGGCGTACGCATCGGCGCAGCAGCAGTTCCGCGACCAGCAGGGCCGCCACGACCGCGGCGGCCTGCCGACCGGCGGCCGGCAGGCCCAGCGGCAGCGGGGGCGCCGCCCCCCAAAGCCCCGCCCCGGGTGGTATTAAAAAAATAAGCGGGCCACGCAAAATGGAGGG
>NZ_JBHWVJ010000160.1:0-6029 GCF_042736725.1 Streptomyces sp. NPDC060028
ACCGCTCGGGCACGATCGTCGGCCACTCGGCCGAGGTGGGCGCCACCCTCACGGCGGGCGCGACTATCTGCGAGATCAAGGACTTACCCCACCCCTAAACCCCGGGTGGGGCTGCGATCGAAGCCCCACCCGGCGTTTCGGCTTTCACGCCGCGCGCACCAACGGCTAACGCCGCCGCATGTCCGCGACCCGTGCCCGCTCCCCGGCCTGCTGCTCCAGCATCGCCGCAGGCGACCCGGCGGTGCGCAGCTGGGCCGACGGCCCGCCGCGCCGTTGCACCGGCAGCGGGGACTCCCGGCGCGGCCGCCGCCCGACCATCCCCTCGCCACCGCCGGAGGCGGCCGACCCGGCCACGGTGATCTGCACGCCCTGATCGGCCAGCGCCTGGAGTTCCGTCGCCGCCCGGTCGTCGTGCGCGGGCGGCTCGTCGGTCACCAGGCGGGTGATGACGTCGGTCGGCACGGTCTGGAACATCGTGTCCGTCCCGAGCTTCGTGTGGTCGGCCAGCACCACCACCTCCGCCGCCGCCTGTACCAGCGCCCGGTCCACGCTCGCGGAGAGCATGTTGGACGTGGACAGCCCGCGCTCGGCGGTCAGTCCGCTGCCCGACAGGAAGGCGCGGGAGACCCGCAGCCCTTGCAGGGACTGCTCGGCGCCGCTGCCCACGAGGGCGTAGTTGGACCCGCGCAGGGTGCCGCCGGTCATCACCACTTCCACCCGGTTGGCATGGGCCAGCGCCTGGGCGACGAGCAGCGAGTTGGTGACGACGGTCAGGCCGGGCACCCGGGCGAGCCGGCGGGCCAGCTCCTGGGTCGTGGTGCCCGCGCCGACGACGACGGCTTCGCCCTCTTCGACGAGGCCTGCCGCGACATCGGCAATGGCGGTCTTCTCCGCCGTCGCGAGATGGGACTTTTGCGGAAAGCCGGACTCCCGCGTGAAACCGCCCGGCAATACCGCACCGCCGTGTCGGCGGTCGAGGAGTCCTTCGGCCTCCAGCGCCCGCACGTCCCGCCGTACGGTCACTTCGGAGGTCTGGACGACGCGGGCGAGCTCCCGGAGCGATACCGCTCCGTTGGCCCGCACCATTTCGAGGATCAATTGGCGACGTTCTGCAGCGAACACGAAACTGACAGTAACCCCAACGACCGTCTGCTTTCAGCTCTTTGCGCCGGAATACCGAAGTTGTCCATAAGGTGTGGCGACTAGTGGTATACGCGGTCGGGCAGTCGCGTGAACTTCACACCACCAGCCGCCACCCCCTCCCAAAGCCCTTGGGGAACACGGCGGTTGGCCGGGCTCAGGCTTCCCCGGCGGCCTTCCGCGTGTGCAGCTGGCGCGCCACCTCGGCGATCGATCCCGACAGCGAGGGGTACACGGTGAACGCGTTTGCGATCTGCTCGACCGTCAGGTTGTTGTCGACGGCGATCGAGATCGGGTGAATCAGCTCGCTCGCGCGCGGCGAAACGACCACACCACCCACCACGATCCCGGTGCCCGGACGGCAGAACATCTTCACGAAGCCGTCCCGGATGCCCTGCATCTTGGCGCGCGGGTTGCGCAGCAGCGGGAGCTTGACCACCCGCGCGTCGATCTTGCCGGAGTCGACGTCGGCCTGCGTGTAACCGACGGTGGCGATCTCCGGGTCGGTGAAGACGTTGGAGGACACCGTCTTGAGGTTCAGCGGGGCCACCGCGTCGCCCAGGAAGTGGTACATCGCGATACGGCCCTGCATGGCGGCGACGGAGGCGAGGGCGAAGATGCCCGTCACGTCACCGGCGGCGTACACGCCCGGCGTCGAGGTCCGCGACACCTTGTCGGTCCAGATGTGCCCGGACTCCTTGAGCCGGACCCCGGACTCCTCCAGGTTCATGTTCTTGGTGTTCGGGATGGCGCCGACGGCCATCAGGCAGTGCGTACCGGAGATGACCCGCCCGTCGGAGAGGGTGACCTCGACCCGGTCGCCGACGCGCTTGGCGGACTCGGCGCGCGAGCGCCCGATGACGTTCATGCCGCGGCGGCGGAACACGTCCTCCAGCACGGCGGCCGCGTCCGGGTCCTCGCCGGGCAGCACGCGGTCGCGGGAGGAGACCAGGGTCACCCGGGACCCCAGGGCCTGGTACGCGCCGGCGAACTCGGCGCCGGTCACACCGGAGCCGACCACGATGAGCTCCTCGGGGAGCTCCTCCAGGTCGTAGACCTGCGTCCAGTTCAGGATGCGCTCGCCGTCGGGCATCGCGTCCGGGATCTCACGGGGGTGGCCGCCGGTCGCGATCAGCACCGCGTCGGCGGTCAGGATCGTCTCGGAGCCGTCGGCGGCCGTGACGATGACGTCGCGCGTGCCGTCGATGCCCTGCGGGCCGCCGAGCTTGCCGCGGCCGCGTACGACACGGGCGCCGGCCCGGGTGACGGAGGCGGTGATGTCGTGGGACTGGGCGAGCGCGAGGCGCTTGACGCGCCGGTTCACCTTGCCGAGGTCCACGCCGACGACGCGCGCGGCCTGCTCGATGTGCGGGGTGTCGTCCGCGACGACGATGCCGAGCTCTTCGTAGGACGAGTCGAAGGTGGTCATCACCTCGGCGGTCGCGATAAGAGTCTTGGAGGGCACGCAGTCGGTCAGGACCGAGGCCCCTCCGAGGCCGTCGCAGTCGACGACCGTCACCTCCGCGCCGAGCTGGGCCCCCACGAGGGCCGCCTCATACCCGCCGGGTCCGCCGCCGATGATCACGATCCGGGTCACGAAAAGTCCGCCTCACGTCTACCCGGTCGGCTGCCGCCCCGGCCGGTGTTCCGGGGGGTCTCCCCGGGGGATGCATTCCGTGCCCCATTGTCCCGCACGCATCAAGGTGCTTCGCGCCCGGTCCCGCCATCCGGGCACGCGGGCACCGGCGCCCCTCCCGTACCCTCGACCTCATGTCGCTCTACGCCGCGTACGCCGGCAACCTCGACCCGCGGCTGATGACGCGCCGCGCTCCGCATTCGCCGCTGCGCGGCACGGGCTGGATCAACGACTGGCGGCTGACCTTCGGCGGCGAGCAGATGGGCTGGGAAGGCGCACTCGCCACGATCGTCGAAGCCCCCCGCCACCAGGTGTTCGTCGCCCTGTACGACATCGCCCCGCTGGACGAGGACTCCATGGACCGCTGGGAGGGCGTCGGGCTGGACATCTACCGGCGCATGCGGATCCGGGTGCACACCCTGGACGGCGAGGAGGCCGCCTGGGTGTACGTCCTGAACGGCTACGAGGGCGGCCTGCCGTCGGCGCGCTACCTGGGCGAGCTCGCCGACGCGGCCGAATCGGCGGGGGCGCCGCACGACTACGTGATGGAACTCCGCAAGCGGCCCTGCTGACACCTCCTCTCGCCGGGCCCGTAACGCCCGTGGGGACGATTCGGCGGAAACGACAAGGCAACGATCCGAACACCGTGAGCTGTGCCATCTACGCGCGTAGGGATTGAGCGGCTACGCTCGTCCGCGTGAACGCATCTGTTACCGACCCCTTCGCCGCCGCCGACGCCGCCGCCGCCCGACTGCGCGAGCTGACCGGCGCCGAGACCCACGATGTCGCCCTCGTGATGGGCTCCGGCTGGGCCCCCGCCGCGGAGGCGCTCGGCGCGCCCGAGGCCGAGTTCCCGGTCACCGAGCTGCCCGGCTTCCCGCCCCCGGCAGTAGAGGGCCACGGCGGCAAGATCCGCTCGTACAAGATCGGCGACAAGCGCGCGCTGCTCTTCCTCGGCCGGACCCACTACTACGAGGGCCGCGGCGTCTCCGCCGTCGCCCACGGTGTCCGTACCGCGGTCGCCGCCGGCTGCAAGACCATCGTCCTGACCAACGGCTGCGGCGGCCTGCGCGAGGGCATGAAGCCCGGCCAGCCCGTCCTGATCAGTGACCACCTGAACCTGACGGCCACCTCCCCGATCGTCGGCGCGAACTTCGTGGACCTGACCGACCTGTACTCGCCGAAGCTGCGCGCGATGTGCAAGGAGATCGACCCGTCCCTCGAAGAGGGCGTCTACGTGCAGTTCCCCGGCCCGCACTACGAGACCCCGGCCGAGATCAACATGATCCGCGTCATGGGCGCCGACCTGGTCGGCATGTCCACCGTGCTGGAGGCCATCGCCGCCCGCGAGGCCGGCGCGGAGGTGCTCGGCATCTCCCTGGTCACCAACCTGGCGGCGGGCCTGTCCGGCGAGCCGCTGAACCACGAAGAGGTGCTCCAGGCCGGTCGCGACTCGGCCGCGCGCATGGGCACGCTGCTGACGCAGGTCCTCGCCCGCATCTGATCGACGTACGAGAGCCCGAGAGCTAAGGCGGAAGTAGTGCAGGAACAGGCACAGGACGATCTGATCACCCGGGCCCAGGCCTGGCTGGCCGAGGACCCTGACCCGGAGACGGCGGACGAGCTCGGCAAGCTGCTCTCGGCCGGCGACACGGCCGAGCTCGCGGACCGGTTCTCCGGGATGCTCCAGTTCGGCACCGCCGGACTGCGCGGCGAGCTCGGCGCGGGCCCGATGCGGATGAACCGCGCCGTGGTCATCCGGGCCGCGGCGGGTCTGGCGGCCTACCTGAAGGCCCAGGGCCACGCCGGCGGCCTGGTCGTCGTCGGCTACGACGCGCGCTACAAGTCGGCGGACTTCGCGCGCGACACCGCCGCCGTGATGACCGGTGCCGGCCTGCGCGCGGCCCTCCTGCCCCGCCCGCTGCCGACGCCCGTCCTCGCGTACGCCATACGGCACCTGGGCGCCGTCGCCGGCGTCGAGGTGACCGCGAGCCACAACCCGCCCCGGGACAACGGCTACAAGGTCTACCTCGGCGACGGCTCGCAGATCGTGTCCCCGTCGGACGCGGAGATCGCGGCGCAGATCGACGCGATCAGCGCCCTGGCGGACGTGCCCCGCCCGGCGGACGGCTGGCTGCAGCTCGACGAGGAGGTCCTGGAGGCCTACCTGACGCGCACGGACGCCGTCCTGACCCCCGGATCCCCCCGGGGCGTACGGACCGTCTACACGGCCCTGCACGGCGTCGGCAAGGACGTCGTCATGGCGGCCTTCGCCCGCGCCGGCTTCCCGGAGCCGGTGCTCGTCGCCGAGCAGGCCGAGCCGGACCCGGCCTTCCCGACGGTGGCCTTCCCCAACCCGGAGGAGCCGGGTGCGATGGACCTGTCCTTCGCGAAGGCGGCGGAGGTCGGCCCGGACATCGTGATCGCGAACGACCCGGACGCGGACCGCTGCGCGGTGGCCGTCCCGGACGGCTCGGCCGCCTCGGGCTGGCGGATGCTGCGCGGCGACGAGGTCGGCGCGCTGCTGGCGGCGCACCTGGTGCACAAGGGCGCGCAGGGCGTCTTCGCGGAGTCCATCGTCTCCTCCTCCCTCCTCGGGCGGATCGCGCAGGCGGCGGGCGTGGGCTACGAGGAGACCCTGACGGGCTTCAAGTGGATCTCCCGCGTCGAGGGCCTGCGCTACGGCTACGAGGAGGCGCTCGGCTACTGCGTGGACCCCGAGGGCGTCCGCGACAAGGACGGCATCACCGCCGCGCTGCTGGTGGCGGAGCTGGCTTCGGAGCTGAAGGAGCAGGGCCGCACCCTGACCGACCTGCTGGACGACCTGGCGATGGCCCACGGGCTGCACGCCACGGACCAGCTGTCGGTCCGCGTCTCGGACCTGTCGGTCATCGCCTCGGCGATGGCGGCGCTGCGCGCGCAGCCGCCGGCGTCCCTGGCGGGGCTGCGGGTGGTCTCGGCGGAGGACCTGGCGGTCGGTTCGGCGGCTCTCCCGCCGACGGACGGCCTGCGCTACCACCTGGACGGTGACTACAAGGCCCGGGTCATCGTGCGCCCGTCGGGCACGGAGCCGAAGCTGAAGTGCTACCTGGAGGTGGTGGTCCCGGTGGCGGAAGCCTCGGACCTCGCCCCGGCCCGCACCCGCGGCCAGGAAGTCCTGGACGCGATCAAGAAGGACCTCGCGTCCGCGGCGGGCATCTAGTGCTGTGACCGGAAAGGTTCACCGCGTCGCGGCGCCCGGCACGGCGCCTCG
>NZ_JBHWVJ010000161.1:0-5731 GCF_042736725.1 Streptomyces sp. NPDC060028
CCAGCCACACCAAGATCATCTCACCTGTGACCAGCAGTTACGGGACAAGCCTTAGATTCGGGCCGCCGACGGCCGTCGCCCCGGCGCCAACTCCACGCCGCCGGCCGCCGCGCAGGCCGACGGTGGCGACGTTCAGGCGGAGCTTGCCGCGGAAGACGCGGGTCGTGCGAACCGCCCCGACGGCGTCCGGCGGCCGTGCCCACGCTCCGTCGGCGGTCAGCTCGTTGTCGTACAGCGGCTCCAGACCGCGGCGGACCACGGTCACCCGGTCCACCAGATGCTCCGCCTCGATGACCGCGAGCGCGTCCAGCAGCCCGGCTGCGCAGGCGTCCTGGTTATCCCAGCCGACGTACCGGCCTTCCGGGCCGAAGAACCGCTCCAGGACGGCGGCCTGGCTGTCCGCGTCCGACACGGCGATGACCACCAGCTCGATCCGGTGGCCCGCCGCCCGGTACACCCGCGACACCGCCCGAGTCTCCTCCACGTTGGCCAAGGCCGTCTCGACGACAGCGTCCAGGCCCCGAGCCCGGCACCCACCCGCCCGGCCCGGCCCGAGGCTCTCCCGAGCGTTCTGACCGCGCGGCAGGAGTCCGACGGCGCCGGGGTTGTCGGTCCCCGGTGTTAGCGTCGCCACCATGGCAAACCGTTCATATCTCTACTCCGCGGACTCGATGCCGAACGAGGCGGAGATCCCCAAGCGGATCCGATGCATATCCGAGCACAACTGGGACATCCCGCTCGCGCACAAGCTCATGGTGGGGCGCGGGATGACGATCGTCCCGTCCATGATCTGGAACCCTCCGATCGGCATCGCCGCGGACTACGCCGACGGGGCGGCCCTGTTGTGCGACCTCCTGCGCGCGGTAGGCAAGGGCCTGGAGGACGACGCCGAGTTCGCCGAATGCGTTGCCAGGACCACGGCCCACCTTGAGAAGCAGCAGGCGAAGTACTTCATCCTTGAGAGCGGGGAGATCGTCTCGGTGTCGGGCGACGATCCGGCGGCGAGCGTTCGACGTCTGGCGTCCGAGGACATCCCCGACGCCGTCACCAAGGCCGAGGCGGCGATCGCAGGCCAGCACGACGACTGGCTGGCCTCGGTCCGAGCCGACTGGCAGAGGCACTTCGCGTCCTTCTACAGCGAGGCGCTCTACTTCTCGTTCCCCGACTGACGGGGCCTGCGGCGCGGTGCCGGGTGGCGGCGCTCCCAGTGGCTCCGCGCGGCGCTCCTGTGCTGGTTGGTCTCCCGGATTGCCGGGTTGAGTGTGGTTCATGCCCCGCGCCAAGTTGGGGTGGATTCGGCGGTGAGTCTGCGGGTCATGAGGTTGATCATCGCGAGGTGGATCATGCCGCGACCCTCGGTATCGACATGGAGATCACTGCCCGCAAGCCCGGGACCAGGGGCTTCACCCCCATACCCAAACGGTGGGCAGTCGAGCGCACCTACGGCTGACTCATGCTCCACCGTCGCTTGGCCCGCGACTACGAAACCCTGCCACCCGCTCCGAAGCCGTGATCCACATCGCCATGACAGACCTCATGGCCCGCCGACTCACCAGCGAAAACACGATCTCCTGGCGCGACCCGACGCCAGCGCACCAAAGCCGCATACCGGGATGAAACAACAGGATAAAACGACCTCTCAGAGGTTGTTGGGGCTCAGCAGCGTGGCGGCCGCGGCGATGAACGCGACGGACGCTTCCTTGGCCGCATGCCGCATGCCGCATGCCGCATGCCGCATGCCGCATGCCGCATGCCGCCGGGCGTCCAGCTCGGTTCGGTCGATGGCCTTGCGCAGCGCGTACGTGGCATCTGCGGCATGCTGGGCGGCGCCGGCAAGCTCGGGGACCAGGACCAGGACCTGGAGGCGGATGTGCGGCGCGGTGATTGCCGCGCGGGTGTCGTGGGACCTCGTCTGGGCCTCCAGTTGGTGCTCGGTGCCTGCCTCGGCCAGGGCCAGACGCTCCCGATGGAACATTGCCGAGCGGTGCGCGTCCAGGGCGGCCGCGAAGTCGGTGACGGCGCCGAGTTGATCCTGGCGGTTGCTGTCGGCGCGCTCCTCGGCGCGTGCGGTGCGTGCCGAACGGTGCTGGAGGAGACCGGCGGTCAGGGCACCGGCGAGGGTACCGAGTACGGCAACGATCGAAGTCCATATGGACATCAGGTGTTGGGTCCTCTCGGGTAGTCGGTCTCGGTGAGTGAGTCCGACGGGCAGCCAGGTATGCGGCGGCGCATTCGGTGGTGGGGTTGCGTCTGTGGCGCTCTGGATCTACCAGGGCGGTCAGTCTGCCCTTAGGTCAGCGATCGGGTGTCAGGGCCATGATCACTTGTTCCGAGTCGATCGACACACGAGACGGCCAGAAGCAAGTACCGGCGCGCTCCCAGAACTCAGCAACATGGTTCGTGTCGCTGACGGAGCGTTCCCCGCGGTGACCAACAAACGTTTCTGGCTCCCGGCGGCAAACCCAGCGCATCCGAACAAAACTGAGATGGGTGTAGCTCTTCCGCAACAGGTCAAAGGTGCCGCTGGCCACTGATCGGTGCCGAGGGGTGACGGGGAGAACTTCAAGGCCATTGGCAGAGGGAGCGCAATGATTCGCTGTTCACCGAAATTCTGAGCCATGCTGGGAGCATGAACGAGCTGAATTCCGGGACGCCTGCCGACGGGCGCGCGCCCGCCGCGCTCCTTGCCGCCCTCGCCGCGGCCCTCGCCGACGAAACACGGGCCGCCATCTGCATGACGCTGCTGGAGGGGCGCGCCTGGACGGCGGGCGAGCTGGCCCGGATCACCGCGGTCACGCCGTCCACCATCAGCGGCCACCTGTCCCGGCTGCTGGAGGCGGGCATCTGCGTGATCGAGCGGCAGGGCCGCCACAGTTACGTGCGGATCGCCGACGCCGCGACCGCCCGCCTCGTCGACGAACTCGCCTCGTACGCGATCCCGGACCGGGATGCGGCGCACGCGGTACCCGTGGTCACCGCACCGGACCCGCTGGTTCGCGCCCGTACCTGCTACGACCACTTCGCGGGGCGGTTGGGCCTGGCGGTGACCGACGCTATGGAGCAGCTTGGCCTGCTCCGCACCGAGGGCGCCTTCGAGCTGACGGAGGCCGGTCGGGCCTGGTACACCGAGGCCGGGATCAGCCTCGCCCAGGAGGGGCGCAGGCCGCCGGCGAGTTCCTGCCTGGACTGGACCGAGCGGCGTCGCCACCTGGGCGGCGTCGCCGGGGCACGGCTGTGCGCACGGGCGCTGGGTGAAAAGTGGGTGGTGCGACCGGCAGGCGGCGGGCGGGCGCTGGAGGTGACCGGGGCCGGGGAGCGGGCCTTCGGCCACCTGCTGGGCCTCGCTCCGGATGCGTGGAGCTGAGCCCGGGGCGGCTAACGCACCGTCGGACTCCGATAAATATTTCGGTGAACACCGAAGTGTTTTGCCATAGGGTGGGGGCATGACGTTCCGCTCGAGTCCGATCCCGCCCGGTGTCCTCACGGTCGGCGCCATCTCCTTCACTGTGCTCGCCTGGGCCTCCGCCTTCGTCTCCATCCGCAGTGCGGGCTCCGCCTATTCGCCCGGGGCCCTGGCCCTGGGCCGGTTGCTGGCCGCCTCGCTGGTGCTCGCCGTCCTCCTCCTGGTCCGCCGCCAGGGCCTGCCGCCCCGCGAGGCCTGGCGCGGAATCCTGGTCTCCGGGGTGGTGTGGTTCTGCGGCTACACGGTGGCGTTGAACTGGGGTGAACGTCTGGTCGACGCGGGTACGGCGTCCCTGCTCGTGAACACGGGGCCGATCCTCATGGCACTTCTCGCGGCCCGCCTCCTCGGTGAGGCGCTGCCGCAGCGCCTGTTGGCGGGCATGGCCGTCTCCTTCGCCGGAGCCGTGGTCGTGGGCCTGTCCATGTCGTCCGGTGACGGCGGCACCACCTCAGTGCTCGGGGTCGCACTCTGCCTGCTCGCGGCCGTGGCCTATGCGACCGGCGTCATCGCGCAGAAGCCCGCACTCTCCTACGGCACACCCCTGCAGATCACCGCCTACAGCTGCCTGACGGGAGCCGTGGTCTGCCTGCCCTTCGCGGGGCAGCTTGCCGCGGAACTGCCGAAGGCCCCGGCGTCCGCCACGCTGAACATGGTCTACCTGGGCGTGGTCCCGACCGCCCTCGCCTTCACCACGTGGACCTACGCCTTGGCGCGCATGCCCGCCGGCAGGCTGGGCGCGACGACCTATGCCGTCCCGGCCATCGTCGTCCTGCTGAGCTGGGTCCTGTTGGGTGAAGTACCCGCCTGGCTGAGCCTGCTCGGCGGAGTGCTCTGCCTGGCCGGAGTGGCCGTGTCCCGGTACGGTCCGCGCCCCGCGCGGACCGCCGCCAGCGGCAGCCGACTTCCCGCGGGCCGGACATGAAGAGAGCTCAGCCCTTCCCTCCAGAAGAGCCGCATCCTTCTCCGTTTCCTGGGGCTCCGCCCCGGACCCCGCGCGGCGGCAGCGCACCCGGAACACGGACGGTGGCCGAACGGCCGATGCGGTGCGCAGGCAGGGTGCGGCAACCTCTACAGGTTGCCCCGTCCCGTACCTCCCCCCGAAGGGAAGCGTCACAGCGACCTGCCTGAACTCCGCGGATTCGCCACTGGCCTACGCAAGGACTGGGACGTCAGGGCGCACCCGAACGCCGGCCGTGAGGTCGTCTTCACACATGAGGGCGTCGTACTGGGGGTGGGCCTTCTTGTAGAGGTCGCGGCCGATCAGCACCGCCCCGCCCCGGCGGGCGAGAACCGCCAGCAGGAGGCCGCATAGCCGGGACTTGCCGCCCATGTTCTGCGAGTGCCGGTGCCGGCTGCTGGCCGCGACGAACTCCTCCCACGTCAGGTCCCCGGGCAGCCCGTTCGCCCCGACCTGCTTCCAGGAGTCGTTCCACTCGTCGAACGGGATTCCGTCCTGGACCTTGTGGCGGGCGAGCCCGAACATCCACGACACCAGCCGGCGCCGCCAGTCGACCCGCTGCCACTCCTCCGGATCGCTCCCCGCGAAGTCGCGGTACGCGGGCAGCTGGACGTCGACGACGTCGTCCAAGTCCAGGCGCATCTCCGCGAACGCCTGCCCGGTGCGGCGGATGTCCCGCTCGTCGTACGTCCAGCGCGCCTTGTACTTGTAACCGGCAGACCTGGACTGGCCGCTGGAGCGCTGCTGCTCCTGCCGGGCCCTGACCAAGGTGTGCCATCCAGAGCGGGCCTCTGATATTCGCCGTCGATCCACCGCACGGTCGAGCGTTCGGTGAGGGGCAGGCCGGCCATGTGGTGGGCGATGTCGACGGAGTACCGGTAGTCGTCACCCGAAGTCAGGGCCCGGAGGCGGCCGATATCGGCAGTGACCTTGCCAGTGGCCTCCTCGGACAGCGAAACGACTACACCCCCCGGAGCTAGCAGAGTATTTCCGTCGATCAACGGCTCTGCGCGACGACTTCCCGCCATTATTCGATCAGGTGATCGATAACACCCCCGCCCCCGCCTAGGCTGCCGATGCCTTGATCGGCTAGCAATAGGGGGTAACTGCAGTGAGATTAGGCCGAGTTACGACAGCGACTCTCGGTCTCGCTGCTGTCATGGCGGCGACGCTGTCTTCGAATGCGGTTGCGGCTGACAAAGCGTCAGCTACATGGGTCTGGGCCAGGTCGGCGGAGCAACCTGAGCCTGCGGCACTAAGGGCTGTCCCGTAATCCCCGGCGGGCGCACGACGCCAGCTACGGCACCTCG
>NZ_JBHWVJ010000162.1:0-4361 GCF_042736725.1 Streptomyces sp. NPDC060028
CCACACCACCCTTATCAGCACACGGCTTTGGTGTTGGGTGTCGTTGGGGTTTTTTTTGTTAACTCTCCCCCCCCCACCCGCTGTTTTATTGTGTTGGGGCCACCCCCGGGGTCGGGGCCCCCACCCCTCAAGGGGAGGTTGGTGTCAAGGAGCGTCGTAGAGCCGTTGAGCGACCTTCAGGGCGGTACGGCGAACCGCCGGCGGATAGCCAAGGCGGTCCGCAGCTCCTTCGATATCGAGGCCCGGCTCCGTGCGCATCAGGGCAGCGATGCGTACGGCGCGCTCCTGCTGCAGGTGCTTTTGCGCAGTCGAAGTCGAGATGCCAAGGACTTCGACCGTGTAGGCGGCGCTCACCGCAGGGTTCTCGTTGAGGAGTTCCGCGATACGGCCGGGGAGCAGGTCCCGGGGGACCATGTCGCCGGACCCCTTCGGTCGGCCCTGCGTGCCAGCCACGGTACCGCGAGCTGCTCCATAGGCACGTACCGCTGCGCGGGGCCAGTGCTCGACCCCACCGACCACCACGACGTGGTCGGCCAGCCGCGGGTCGGTCTTGTAACTGTCGATGCTGCGCGGTTTCACACCCAGCAGGGCGGATGCCTCGCGGCGGTCGAGCAGATCCGCATCGTCCTCTCCCGGCGGAATCACCGGCAACGGCCGGCCCTCTCGATAGGCCACCGCCTGCTCCAAGTCCCACAGCAGCACAAGTGCCCCTTGAGAGCTGACCAGCGGCGGGAAGCCGACGGCAGTGTGCGGCTTTGTACGGTCGAAGGTCGCCCACGTCATTTCCAAGACGGCGGCAAGCTCGTGACGACCCACCGCGGTTCGTCCAGCACGGATCACGACTTCCGACCTCCCGCTCACCAAGACGCGCCGACGCCGGCGCCGCAGTCAAGACACTCCGATCCGCCAGCGCAGCGGTTCCCGCGCGCAGAAAGGTACCGCATCCAAACGGCATCATGCTGCACGTGACTGGGCCGTCCCCGCGCTATGCTCGCGCTGATGACGCACCCGGGTCTCCCTGTGGAGTGTTCTTCGGTCGGCTGGCGCCCTTGCCACCCGCCTCGGCGGAAGTGGGCGCCGGCCACATCCAT
This sequence comes from Streptomyces sp. NPDC060028, assembly GCF_042736725.1. Classification (NCBI taxonomy): domain Bacteria; kingdom Bacillati; phylum Actinomycetota; class Actinomycetes; order Kitasatosporales; family Streptomycetaceae; genus Streptomyces; species Streptomyces sp. NPDC060028. The sequence goes on from NZ_JBHWVJ010000162.1 coordinate 1,092, forward strand.
GCGGACGCCGCGCCACGACAGGCCCAACCCTGTCCCACCCTCCCAGGTTCTTTGAACTCCGCGAAGCAGTCGAACGACAGCCCCCAGGAAACGTTCGCCATCGGGGACCGCGCCCTGGAGATCGGGCCGATGCGCGAACGCTGCGGCCAAGCCGACGGACCCGTCCGCGACTCCATGGCCCGCCCGCCGACGACATCGACCGGGCCCTGACCACCGCGGGCAGCGTGCGGTGAACCACCTCACACCCGCCCAACGCAGCGGGGCTGCCAGCGGCGGTAGCCCCGCTGACGGGCGCCTACAGGGTCACAGAGCAGGCCAGGCAACCAACCACGGGCCAAAGACGGCACCGACGAGACACACAGGCTCCGCCGCCGGACAGCGCACGGACAACCCGACAGCCCAAAACCCGAGCCCATCAAAGACCCGCGAGCAGCAGGACTCCACACGCACTCACCCCCTCAACCCTCAATCCCCACCCCTAACACCCCCACACAAAAGAAAGTCCGCACACTCACCAGCAGAAATCTGGGGCCTGACCAGGCACAACGCAAACCTGCTGCCGATGCACCTTCCCCCCATACCTCCCCTCATACTTCCGCCCATATCCCCCCTGATCATTTCCCCCATATTTCCCCCCATGCGCACACCCCGCTGCTCTCAACCCCGACGGTGACCGCCCCCGTCCCTCCGGGCACCCCGTCCATCCAGCGCACAACGGACCGGAAGACGGCTCACGTGGAGTGCCCGGTGACCAGGCAGCTGTCGGGGGCCGGCTCAGACCGGAAGTCGGTACGGATTCAGAGCAAGAAGGCCGCCCGGAGCGCCGTACGCATCGAGTTTCGGCGCCTGGTGCAACTTCCCTCAGATCGGCGTTGCCGGCGCTTCGGCAAGCGCCCTGGGGTTCCTGGTGAGGGTGTAGCCCCTGGTGTTGTCGAATCGCGACGTCGGATGGGTGCCACGGTGAGTGATTCGGTGAGGCCACCGCTGTTGGTTTGGAGTCAGATCAGGTGCAGGGCACGGCAGGTGGCGTGCCCTGGGCGCAAGAGGCGGCAGTGGAAGCGGTGGTTGGAGGGTGAAGCGATGTGGATTGAGCGCGCGCTCTAAAGATCAGATAGAGGCAACCCTCTGACCTGCAAGAACGCTCCCGATCCATGCATCCAAGGTGCATAGATCGTCGCTGCTGAGGCGGAGATGCATGCACATAGCTGCATAGCGAGACCTCCGCAAGACGCATCCGGGAAGCGAATACATCCCCCGAATAACATCACGCTGCTGATATTTTATCCGGCGTCAGCGATCATGGAGGAGAGCCCGTGGCCCAGCCCTTGAGGCGCAGTGGGGAGGCATTCGCGGAGGCCGTGCGGCCGACTCTGGCACCCCCACCGGTACATGCCGTCAACGGCATGGAGACGGCACGGCAGTTGCTGAAATCGCTGGAGAAGATCGCGCGCAAGGGCGGCACGTTCAGCACCGACCCGGAAGTCCGGCCGTACGCCTTCTATGGCAGCAAGCATCTGAGCTCGTCACAGGTCCTTCAGGAGAACCTGTGGAAGTTCGGCCTGTCCCAGATGTCCCGGAACATTCTGGATCACATGAGCGCCAACCACGACGGCCAGGCGCTGGTGCAGATGACGCAGAGCAGCCTGGCTGCCAAGTTCGGGTGCTCGCAGTCGAAGGTGTCCCGTGCAATCGCACAGCTGAGCAAGCATAATTTCGCCTGGAAGGAGAGGCGAGGCGAGTACCGGCTCCACCCGCTTTACACCTACCGCTGGGGCAGCAGGAAACAGCACCGGCTCCTCAACACGCTCGGCGCGACCACACTGGCAGCCCACGAGATCATCGTCCCGTCCGTGAGGAGCGAGGCCACGCGATGAGCACCCCCGGATTCCACAACCCAGAGGCCTTCGAGATCCTGCCCAACGCGCGACTGTCCCCCACCGCCCGCGATGTCTTCGACGTCCTCACCGCGCGGCAGGAACCCGGCGGCCTGGTCCGCATCAAACAGCAAGACCTCGCCAAGCGGCTCGACCTCAGCCAGGCCGCCGTCTCCCGAGCCATCAGCCAACTCCGAGACAAAGGCATCATCGGCGAGCGCCAGCGCCAAGGCACCGTCCTGATCCACCCCCTGCTGGCCGGCTACGAATCACTCGCCCACATGGTCAACCACCTCCAAAACACCACCACCTTCGTGTGGCCGCTGCACTTCCCCACCGGCAACATCCGGCCCCCCCGCAGCAACGACCCCCGCACCGACACCGACTTCGACCCGGACCCCGACGGCAGCGAAAACATTCCCTCCACCGAAACTCGTCCCACCCTCCACCTCGCAGGCTGAACAACGCCCACGACCACAGCGCTCGCTCAGATCACCCCTGCCGAACCACGCCCTTCTCGCCCTCCATCGCGCGAGAGATTGACCGGAGACCGGAGATCTGATTGATGGATCCAGTCTGCGCCAACAGGTCTGTCCCGAGCCGAATCCCTGCACAGGCGGCTGGAGTTGCCAGGCAATGTCGTTGCACAGGAGGTACAGGATGCCCTGCAGACACTGCCGGTCAGCCACCGGCCGCGGCCCAGACGACCTCTTCGGCCAAGGCGGCAGCAGCGGCTCGATCAGCGCCCACAAGTGGTCATCCACGATCCACGGCCGAGCACTCACACCATCCCAAACGGCCGAATCGTCACACCGGTCACGCCAAACCAGAACATCCCATCAAGATCCTGTTACGAGCTCGTACGTGACGGATCTGGTTCGTGATGCTTAGCCAGTGGTGCGACCCCTGGCGGATCGGGACCTCGGGCGTCGGTCCGGATCAGACGGTCGATGTCCCCTTGTAGTCGTGGTGCTGGTAGCCGTGGCCGTCCCCATGCCAGTCCAGGAAGAGCACCAGATCCCCATACGCGCCACTGCCGGCACGGTGGTTGATCACGGGGGTGCGATAGCGGCCATTGCGGTCCCCGCGCTGCAACTGGTCCTTGATCTGGAAATCGCGCTCCATCACCACCGGGTCCGTGCCCTGCTGCGAGTGCATGATCTGCAACCTGATCTTCGCCCCGTCGAAAGTGTCGGAGGCCGTCCCGTACAACGCGGGGCCGTCCCACTGGGCCTCGGCGTAGGCGTAGACGGTGCCCCCAGACCGGGCCGCGCATGTGTTCACCGTAATCTTTCAATTGTCCGGCCAGGGCCCGTCATAGCCGTTGTCATCGATGTCCTTGGGCCTTGACCCCGGGTTTTGGACACCGGAGACACTTGGATCTTGACGGTCCAGG
>NZ_JBHWVJ010000163.1:0-4294 GCF_042736725.1 Streptomyces sp. NPDC060028
ACAATCATTGTGGGAAAGCCCCGCACCTTTAATGGTGCGGGGCTTTTCTGCGTTCTGGACCAGGTCCGTGTGGACTCGGCCCGGGCCTACCAGTCGGCGGGGTAGCTCTTGAGGCTGCTCGTGTCGAGCGTCCACCGGCCGGCGGGGACGGTGTCTCCGAAGGAGTAGGGGACCTTCTTGCGGTAGCGGATGGCGTCGGGCCCATCCGAGGGGTCGCTGTGGACCATGACGGTCTTCTTGTCCTTGCGGGGGTCCACCACGACATAGAGCGGGACCCCCATTCTCGGATAGTCGTGAAGCTTGTCGCGGATATCAGTGAGGGAATTCGTTCGCGAGACGACCTCAACCACCATCAGGACATCGCGGGAGTTGACGACCTTCGCCGTGTCGTCGGTGTCTTCTTCGGCGATGACCATGAGGTCGGGGACCTTGGTCAGGGCTGTCACCGGATCGCCCATGTTCGTGTGATTGAGAGCCATGACCTCGGGTGTCTGGGCCTCGATCTGACGGCGCAGCCGCACCACGTTCAGCCCGTGGGGAGCCGTGGGGCTCACCATCGTGAGGAAGATCTGACCGTCGGTGGTCTGCACCTTCCAGTGGTCTTCCTGATGCTCGGCCAGCTCCGAAAGTCGCTCCGCGAAGTCGTGCATGCGGCGCATCTGCTCCGGGGTGAGGTCGGCCACGGTGTCCTCCTGGTGGGTCCGCGCCCAGCGTATCCAGGTCAGGACGGCGAGTGCCCGTCTCGGAACGGATCGGGGTGGTTAGAGGCGGCCGGCGGACTTGAGGGCGAGGTAGGCGTCGGCCAGGGCTGGGGGGAGGGTGTCCGGGGTGGCGTCGACGACGTGGACGCCGTGGCGAGTGAGTTGTTCGGCCGTGCGGCGGCGTTGGGACTGGGACTGGGTGGCGGCCGCGGCCTCGTAGACGGCGTCCAGGGAGCCGCGCGAGGCGGCCATGGACGCGATGTGCGGGTCGGCCACCGAGGCCAGCAGGACCGTGTGGCGCTGGGTGAGGCGGGGGAGGAGCGGGAGCAGGCCCTCCTCGATGGGGGCCGCGTCCAGGCTGGTCAGGAGGACGACCAGGGAGCGGCGCGGGGCGCTGCGCAGGATCGTGGAGACCAGGGTCCGGGCGTCGGTTTCGACGAGCTCCGGTTCCAGGGTGGCCATGGCGGTGACGAAGGCCGGCAGGGTGTCGGCGGCCGAGCGGCCCTGGATCTGGGCGCGGGGGCGGCGGTCGTGGGCCAGGAGGTCCACGCGGTCGCCGGCACGGGTGGCCAGGGCGGTGAGCAGGAGCGCGGCGTCCATGGACGCGTCCAGGCGGGGGGCGTCGCCGACGCGGCCCGCGGAGGTGCGGCCGGTGTCGAGGCAGATCAGGATGTGCCGGTCGCGTTCGGGGCGCCAGGTGCGGACGGCGACCTTCTGCCGGCGGGCGGTGGCGCGCCAGTCGATGGAGCGGGTGTCGTCGCCGGGGACGTAATCGCGCAGGCTGTCGAACTCGGTGCCTTCGCCGCGGGTCAGAACGCTGGTGCGGCCGTCCAGTTCGCGCAGGCGGGCCAGGCGCGAGGGCAGGTGCTTGCGGCTGGTGAAGGGCGGCAGGACCCGTACGGTCCAGGGCACGGTGTGGGCACCCTGGCGGGCCAGGAGGCCGAGCGGGCCGTACGAGCGGATGGTGACGCGGTCGGCCTGCCGGTCGCCGCGGCGGGTGGGCCGCAGGCGGGTGGTGAGGCGGCGGCGTTCGCCCCCGGGGACGGTGACCTCGTGGCGGGACGCGGCCGCGTCCGTGCCCGGCAGCCAGCTGCTCGGGGGCCAGGCGTCGCGGACGCGGGCGCGGAGCGCGCGGGTGCTCGGGTTGGTGACGGTGAGGTGGACGTCCGCGGTTTCGCCGAGGCGGACCGAGGTGTCGCCGGAGCGGGCCAGGGTGAGGCTGCGGACCGGCGCGGCGAGGGCGTAGTCGACCGCGCAGGCCAGGGCGAGCGGGCCGTTGACCGCGAGCATCCCCGTCCAGCTCGGTTCGAGGATGCCGACGGGGATGCTGCCGAGGGCCGCGAGCAGGGCGGCGCGTCCGGTGAGGGCCATCAGCGCGGGACGGGGACGTGGGCGAGGATCGCCGAGATGACCGAGTCCGGGGTGACGCCTTCCATTTCGGCTTCGGGGCGGAGCTGGACGCGGTGGCGCAGGGTGGGCAGGGCGAGGGCCTTGACGTCGTCGGGGGTGACGTAGTCGCGGCCGGTGAGCCAGGCCCAGGCGCGGGCGGTGGACAGCAGTGCGGTGGCGCCGCGCGGGGAGACGCCGAGGGTGAGGGACGGCGATTCGCGGGTGGCGCGGCAGATGTCGACGACGTAGCCGGTGATCTCGGAGGAGACGGAGACCTTGGCGACGGCCTCGCGGGCGGCTTCGAGTTCGGCCGGGCCGGCGACCGGGCGGACGCCGGCGGCGTGTAGGTCGCGCGGGTTGAAGCCGGCGGCGTGCCGGGTCAGTACGCCGATCTCGTCCTCGCGGGAGGGGAGCGGGACGGTCAGCTTGAGCAGGAAGCGGTCGAGTTGGGCTTCGGGGAGCGGGTACGTGCCCTCGTACTCGACCGGGTTCATGGTGGCGGCGACGAGGAAGGGCTCGGGGAGCTTGCGGGGGGTGCCGTCGACGGTGACCTGGCGCTCCTCCATGGCTTCGAGGAGGGAGGACTGGGTCTTGGGCGGGGTCCGGTTGATCTCGTCCGCGAGGAGGAGGTTGGTGAAGACCGGGCCGTTCTGGAAGGAGAACTCGGCGGTGCGGGCGTCGTAGACGAGCGAGCCGGTGACGTCGCTCGGCATCAGGTCGGGGGTGAACTGGACGCGCTTGGTGTCGAGTTCGAGGGACGCGGCGAGGGCCCGTACGAGGAGGGTCTTCGCGACACCGGGGACGCCTTCGAGGAGGACGTGGCCGCGGCACAGGAGGGCGACGACGAGACCGGTGACGGCGGAGTCCTGGCCGACCACGGCCTTCGCGATCTCGGTTCGGAGCGCCTCCAGGGCGGAGCGGGCGCTGTCCGTGGTGGCCGTCATGAGGTGCGGACCTCTCTTTCGAGGGCGTCGAGGTGGTCGGCGAGCGCGACGAGTGCCGCGTCGTCGGCGGGGGTGGTGCCGAAGAGCAGGGTGGTCAGGTCCCGGGTGCCGTCAGGGTTTTGCGTGCCGTCCGGGCCTTGCGTGCCGTACGGGAAGCGGGCGGAGACGGCGGGGACCAGGGCCGCGGGGTCGTGTGCGCGGGCGGGCGGTACGCCGACCAGTGCGGCGAGGCGTTCGCGGGTGGCGGCGCGCAGCACGGTCGCGGCGCGGTCGCGGGCGTCGGCCTTGCGGTAGAGGCGGGCGCGGCCCTCGGTGGCCTCGGAGGCGCGGACGGCGACGGGCAGCCGTTCGGTGACGAGCGGGCCGAGACGGCGGGCGCGCCAGAGGGCGGCGAGGGCGGCGGCGGTGAAGAGCTGGAGCAGGGCCCAGTTCCAGCCGTCGGGGATCAGTTCGAGGAGGCTCTTGTCCTGGCTGCCGGCGGCGGCGTCCGGGTCGGTGTCCGTGAGGGACGGCATGTACCAGACGAGGTCGGGGCGGGAGCCGAGGAGTTGGAGGGCGAGGGAGGCGTTGCCCTCCTTGGCGAGGCTCCGGTTGAGGAGGATCGTCTCGGAGGCGAGCAGGACGGTGTCGCCACCGGTGGTTCCCGTGGGGAGGACGAGGAGGGTGGGGTTGCCGTGGCTGGGGTAACAGGCGGTGGCTGCGCGGGTGTCGGTGGTGTAGCGGTGGCCGCCGCCGGTGGCTGCCCGGCCGGCGGAGGCCGCGGCGGGCAGGGAGCAGGCGGGGTCGAGGGTGTCGTCGAGCGCGTCGCCGCGGACGTGGGTGCCGGGGGCCAGGTCGGGGAGGCCGAGGGGGCCGGGGGCGAGGAGCACGGTGCGGCCGCCGGAGAGGTCGATGGCGGAGCGGATGGCTCGGCGCTGGCCGTCGCCGAGCAGGTCGGGTTCGGTGACCAGGAGGGTCGCGTCGGGTCCGGCCGCGTCGGCGGCCTCGCGGGCGGTGGTGACGACGCGGACGGTGACTCCGCGCTCCTTGAGCAGCTCGGCGAGGGCGCGGCTGCCGTAGGGGTCGGCGGAGCGGGGGTCGAGGTGGCCGTGGTGGGCGCCGGAGTTGAGCGCGGCCATGGTGATTGCGGCGGCGATGAGCACGGCGAGCGCGACGGCGATCCCCCGGGCGCGCGCCCACAGCCCGGCCGGGCCCCTGCGGGGTGCGCGGGGCGCGTCGGGCGCGAGCAGCACCGCGGTGGTCGGGTCCGCCGGGCGCCCG
>NZ_JBHWVJ010000164.1:0-4090 GCF_042736725.1 Streptomyces sp. NPDC060028
CCTGGACCGTCAAGATCCAAGTGTCTCCGGTGTCCAAAACCCGGGGTCAAGGCCCGACTGGCTTTGACCCCGGTATGGGCCGCACCCTGGACACATGGACAGTGCCCCCGTCGTCGTACAGCCGCCGTCCCTGAGCGGCGGACGCCGGGTGACCATGCGCCGTCATGATCGCGAGGAGGTCCTTGGTGTGGCCTACTCCGACCATGACCTGATGGTTTTCCTCGAAGCGGCTGGGGTGGTCTCCCCGGAGAACGTGCTGGAGGATCCGCAGCTGGTGCAGTGGAGGGGCGCAGGCGCGCACGAGTGGCGCGCCGCCTAAAGCGGACCTGGAGTACCGACGGTCCCCGCGCCGCCCGGCGCGGTCGGCTCTTGTCAGGAGTTCCAATGGCTGCTGGTCAGGGACCCGCCCCTCGTGGCTCCGCCCGCCGGTGTCTGCGCGCTGCGCTGCGGCGTTGCGCCAGGGGTGCGTCAGGCTTCGCCGCGCCAGGCGCCGCTCTGGGTGCCGCTCTGCTGGTCCGCGCGCGCCAACACCAGGAGCCCGGCACGGAAATCGGCCTCCCCTTGGAGGATGAACGGGGAGGTCGACTTCCGTGCCGGCTGTGCGCTGCGGCTGGTTCACATGGTGGCACTGGGTGTGACGGCGCGCTGAGCGTGCCGGGTCCAGGGCCTGGCGCTTGTCAGTACTCGCCGTGCTGCTGGCCCTTGTAGTGCCCGTCCGAGCCGCTGTTGTTGATGCACGTGTTGCCGAAGGCGGGGTTGAGGAGGCCGACGACGTTGACGGTGTTGCCGCAGATGTTGACGGGGATGTGGATGGGGACCTGGACGACGTTGCCGGACAGGACGCCGGGGGAGCCGATAGCGGCGCCTTCGGCGGTGGCGTCGGCGGCGGCCATACCGGCCCCGCCTGCCAGGACGGCACCAGCGGCGGCGGTCACAGCTACAGCCTTGGCGACACGGAACATCGAAATCTCCTTGCACTCACAATTGCCGGGGGAATCCAGCTCGGACGACGCACCCCACAACCGCCGGAACGGCCCGCCCGTTACGGGCACTGGGCCGAATCAGTGACCTGGCACCGGAGCGGCTGTCGAACCGCCCGTTCTCAGACGCCTCGGCCCTTCGCCTCCTGCAGCCAGCCCCACCCCCAGCCGCTGCGTCGAGTGGCTTGTATGTATCCAAAGGAAGCGCCCGGCCGCAGTGCAAGGAGTCATTCCGCCGCCGCTTCCAGCCGTTGCCCGTGCGGCGGCGCAAGCGCACCGGTCACCGGAAACGGGTCCCATGCTTCGGGTCCGGCGCCCCTCCACTCCACGAAGTCCGGGTCGGTGAGGTCCACGTCATCGGCGTCCTCGAGCCCGGCCGCGGTGAGGAAGACGCGGACGTCGGCTGGGCGGTGCGCGACCCCGATGGCGACGCCGTCGTAGCGGACCCGGCGCCAGCCCTGGGCATCCGGTGGGTACACGATCAGCTTTGCGGCCATGCGCCCAGCCTCCGCCCCGTTTGCTCCAGAAGCACCTGGCCACGTCTCCCGCAGACCTGACCTGCGTCGCCCAAAGGCACCACTGATGCGGAGAAGGGCCCTCGCCGTGACCTGTCTCCTCCGGGAGGCTGCCCAGACCATCGGATCTTGGTGAGTGGCCGGCGGGGCCGGGCGCGGCATCGCGCCCGGCCCCGCCGGTTTCCCTGCCTCGGGGGGAGTCACGCCACTTTCACACCCGTTCCAGCCCGGAGGGTGCACAAGGTGCCGGGGAAGCTGGTGTTCACCCGGGCGAGGCCGGCAGGGGTCAGACCTCGCCGCGCCAGGAGCCGGTTTCGCGGCCGCGGTTCTCGATGTAGTCCTTGAACCGCTTCAGGTCACCGGTGATCTGTCGTCTGACGATGCCGAGCTTGTCGCCGACGTTCTCGGCGAGGCCGTCCGGTTCGTAGTCGAGCTGGAGCATCACCTTGGTCTTGTTCCCGTCAAGGCGGTGGAAGGTGACGACGCCGGCGTGCTTGACGTCGCCGCCCAGCGTCGTCCAGGCGACCCGCTCGTCGGGGATCTGCTCGGTGATCTCCGCCTCGAACTCCTTGGTCACGCTCCCGATCTTCGTGACCCAGTGCGTCATGGTGTCGGTGCGCTGCTCGATGCGCTCCACACTGTCCATGAAGTGCGGGAACGACTCGAACTGCGTCCACTGGTTGTAGGCGGTACGCACGGGGACGTCGACCTCGATGGACTCTTCGACCTTCGACACAGGAGCATCCTTCCTCTTCGCCGGCCGGACGGCGTCCGGCCGTACCCGGGAGCCCTTCCCCTCCCCCGCTCCTGTGCCCCCGCTGCCCGGCCCCATGACCCCCGAACAGCCTCGCCTGTGTGCCCGAAATCAGGACAGTGCGGACGGTTTGCGGGGCGGGGGGATCTGGCGCGGCAGTTCCCACAGGGGGCGGGAGCCGGCGGCCCACTCGGCGAGGAGCTTGCGGTCCACCAGGTTCAGGCGCTGATCTTTCGCGAAGTCCACCGCGTTGCTGGTGATGCGGCCGTTGGTCAGCATGACCAGCACATCACCGCCGTGGACCTGGCGGCCGGTCCCGTTGAGGACGTGCAGGTCGGGCGTGCCGACCGGCTTCCCGGACCAGCCGTCCCTGCGGTGCTTGCACTGGATCACCCACCGGCGTCCGTAGGGGTCGGTCGCTTTCACGTCGGCTCCGTTGTCGCCGCGGCCGCCGACTTGCTGTGCGTCCTGGCAGCCGTCGCGGTGCATGAGGTCGCGTACCGCGAACTCGAACTGCCGGTGGTGCAGACGGTCCAGCTGGTCGACCGCGTACCGCAGACCCTGCGCCTTGATCTGCTCCCACCGTGCCGCCTCACTGCGACGCCACCACCAGGCCGCAGCCGCGGCGGCCGCTGCCAGCAGCGTGAGGACCACGATCCAGGGATGGGCGGCCAGCCAGCGCAGGAGCCCCATCACCAGGCTCAAGGCGACTACGGCGAGCAGACCGATCAGCGCCAGCTGCTCCAGCCCCGAGTCCTTGCGCCGCCGGGGGCGCCGGCTCCGGCTGGTCCTACGGGCGGGACGGCGCCGGCTCACCGGCCATTCCCGGCGCTGGGGAAAACGATCGGGTAGGAGACGGTCGGCTGCGGCCGCACCACCGGCTGATCCCAGCCGGGCCACTTGATCGGATACACCGTCGACTCCGGCACGGGCTGCTGCTCCCCCGGAGCTCCGCCCATCGGCTTGCTGCCCAACACGAACGCGGCGAACACGAATAACCCGAGGAGCATCACCTGCCTGCTCGACCCCGCCGGGTTTCGCCAGTGCGCGCGAACCTTGAATCCGTTGCGCTCATGCTCCACGACAGACGGCACGACGGCCCCCTCATCAGTCAGGTTGTGCCTCCCTGCACAACTGACCAATGAAAGCACCCACCACTGACACCTCGTCACCGTTCATCAACTATTAGTGATCATCAGGTCATCCCGGGTTTTCTGCACGGGTTCGGCTGTGGAGATGAACGCCGGATTGCTCCGGGCGTGGGTCACCGGGCAGGCTGCGCGTCCGGAGGAGAGGGGACAAGCGTGTCTGAACACGACGACGCACAGGCGGCAGCAGCGGCGCTCAGGAAGGCCGTGGAGGAGCTGGGCGGCGATGGCGCGGGCGCAGACGGCCAAGCCGCCCAGGAGGCGGTCCGGGCGTTTTCCGGCGGCTCTGGGCAGGAGTGGACGCCGGAGCAGGAGGGCCAGATCCGGGCCTTGGTGGAGCAGATCCGCAGGGTGCGGAAGCTGAATCGGCCGGACGCGGGCTGGTGGCACCGGAAGCGGGAGTGGCGTGCCCGGGAGCACCTGGTCGAACTGATGATGGCCGGCGGCCCGGAGCTCGTGAGCGAGGCGGAACTGCGGCTCTGGAAGAACCACGCGATGGTGGAGGTGCTGCTGGAGTTCGCGGGCAGCGCGATGAAGCAGGACGACATTGCGAAGACGCTCGCCCGGATGGAGACGCTGCACACCGCCACGTACGAAGGCTGGCAGCAGGCCCGCAAGGCGCTGGCCGACGAACAGGCCGCCACCGGCTGACCGGGCGCGGCACAGAGGAGGGGCCCCGCACCGCGTTGGCGG
>NZ_JBHWVJ010000165.1:0-3955 GCF_042736725.1 Streptomyces sp. NPDC060028
TGTTTTTTTTTTCTCTCCACTTGTTTGGGTGTGTTTTCCTTTACAACCCACCCCCCCCCCCCTGCCCCCCGCCCCCCCCCCCGCGGCGGCCCCCCCGCTTCTCGTTGTGGCCCGCTTTCCGGGGTGCCCGCCGTGTGGACGGCCGAGCGCCCGTGGGGGCCGCTGCGGTACCCTGACGCCATGCGTGCCGTACGCCTTCTGCTTACCGAGCCGCGCTGATCAGTACCGACCCCACGAGACGGTCGGCATCGGCGCGGCGTCCCCTCCTGTGCGAGGGGTTTTTTCGTTTGGGCAGGCAGAGACGGCAGAGACGATCGATGGAGCTTCAGAAATCATGAGCGAGACGAACACCCCGGCCCCCGAGGCGGCCGAGGCGCACCGTTACACGGCTGCCATGGCCGCCGACATCGAGGCACGCTGGCAGGACGTCTGGGACGCGCAGGGCACGTACGAGGCCCCGAACCCGACCGGTGATCTGGCCGGAGACCCGGCCGTCGTCGCGCGGCCCAAGAAGTTCATCATGGACATGTTCCCGTACCCGTCCGGCGCGGGGCTGCACGTCGGCCACCCGCTCGGGTACATCGCCACCGACGTCTTCGCCCGCCACCAGCGGATGAGCGGCCACAATGTCCTGCACACCCTGGGCTTCGACGCCTTCGGCCTGCCGGCCGAGCAGTACGCCGTGCAGACCGGCACGCACCCGCGCGTGTCGACCGAGGCGAACATCGAGAACATGAAGGTTCAGCTGCGCCGACTGGGCCTGGGCCACGACAAGCGCCGGTCGTTCGCGACGATCGACCCGGACTACTACAAGTGGACCCAGTGGATCTTCCTGCAGATCTACAACTCCTGGTACGACGCGGACGCGCAGAAGGCCCGCCCGATCGCCGAGCTGATCGCCGCCTTCGAGGACGGCTCCCGTGAGGTGCCCGGCGGCGCCTCCTGGGCGGAGCTGACCGCGGGCGAGCGGGCCGACGTACTGAACGAGTACCGGCTGGCGTACGCCTCGGACGCGCCGGTGAACTGGTGCCCCGGGCTGGGCACGGTCCTGGCCAACGAGGAGGTCACCGCCGACGGGCGCTCCGAGCGCGGCAACTTCCCGGTCTTCAAGTCGCGGCTGAGCCAGTGGAACATGCGGATCACCGCCTACGCGGACCGGCTGCTGGACGACCTGGACGCGCTGGACTGGCCCGAGGCCATCAAGCTGCAGCAGCGGAACTGGATCGGCCGCAGCGAGGGCGCGCGCGTCGACTTCGCGCTGGGCGACGAGGCCATCACCGTCTTCACCACCCGCCCCGACACGCTGTTCGGCGCGACCTACATGGTCCTGGCGCCCGAGCACCCGCTGGTCGACAAGTTCATCCCGGCCGCCTGGCCCGAGGGCACCCACGAGGTGTGGACCGGCGGGCACGCCACCCCGGCCGAGGCCGTCGCGGCGTACCGCAAGCAGGCCGCGTCGAAGTCGGACGTCGAGCGGCAGGCCGAGGCCAAGGACAAGACCGGTGTCTTCACCGGTGAGTACGCGGTCAATCCGGTCAGCGGCGCGAAGGTCCCGGTCTTCATCGCCGACTACGTGCTGATGGGCTACGGCACCGGCGCGATCATGGCGGTCCCGGCGCACGACGCCCGTGACTTCGAGTTCGCGCGGGCCTTCGAGCTGCCGATGCGCTGCGTCGTCCAGCCGTCGGACGAGCGCGGCACCGACCCGTCGACGTGGGACGACGCCTTCGTCTCGTACGACGCCGAGCTGGTCAACTCCTCGAACGAGGGCATCTCGCTGGACGGCCTGGGCGTCGTCGAGGCGAAGGCCGCGATCACCGACTGGCTGTCCGAGCGCGGCATCGGCGAGGGCACGGTCAACTTCCGCCTGCGCGACTGGCTGTTCAGCCGGCAGCGCTACTGGGGCGAGCCCTTCCCGATCGCCTACGACGAGGACGGCGTCGCGCACGCGCTGCCCGAGTCGATGCTGCCGCTGGAGCTGCCGGAGGTCGAGGACTACTCGCCGCGCACCTTCGAGCCGGACGACGCGAAGTCGAAGCCGGAGACCCCGCTGTCGCGCAACGAGGCGTGGGTCAACGTCGAGCTGGACCTGGGCGACGGGCGCGGCGTGCGCTCCTTCCGCCGCGAGACCAACACCATGCCCAACTGGGCCGGTTCCTGCTGGTACGAGCTGCGCTACCTGGACCCGAACAACGCCTCGGCCCTGGTGGACCCGGCCGTCGAGCAGTACTGGATGGGTCCGCGCGAGGGCGCGCCGCACGGCGGTGTCGACCTGTACGTGGGCGGCGCCGAGCACGCGGTGCTGCACCTGCTGTACGCACGCTTCTGGTCGAAGGTGCTGTTCGACCTGGGGCACGTCTCGTCGGCCGAGCCGTTCCACAAGCTGTTCAACCAGGGCATGATCCAGGCGTACGCCTACACCGACTCGCGCGGTGTGTACGTCCCGGCGGCCGAGGTCGAGGAGCGCGACGGCGGCTACTTCCACCGGGGCGAGCCCGTCAAGCGCGAGCACGGCAAGATGGGCAAGTCCCTGAAGAACGCCGTCACCCCGGACGAGATCTGCGAGGAGTACGGCGCGGACACCCTGCGCCTGTACGAGATGGCCATGGGCCCGCTGGACGTCTCGCGTCCGTGGGACACCCGCGCGGTGGTCGGCCAGTACCGGCTGCTGCAGCGGCTGTGGCGCAACATCGTCGACGAGGAGACCGGCGCGGTCACCGTCGTGGACGGCGAGCCGGGCGAGGACACCCTGCGCGCGCTGCACAAGGCGATCGACGGGGTCGGCGCCGACATGGCGGGGCTGCGGTTCAACACGGCCATCGCGAAGATCACCGAGCTGAACAACGCCCTGACGAAGGCGGGCCGGCCGCTGGAGCGCTCGGTCGCGGAGCGTCTGGTGCTGCTGGTCGCCCCGCTGGCCCCGCACATCGCGGAGGAGCTGTGGAGCCGGCTGGGGCACACCGCCTCGGTCGTCCACCAGGACTTCCCGGTCGCGGACCCGGCCTACGTGGTGGACGAGAGCGTCACCTGCGTCGTCCAGATCAAGGGCAAGGTCAAGGCGCGCCTGGAGGTGCCGCCGACGATCTCCGACGCGGACCTGGAGCAGCTGGCGCTGGCCGACGAGGCGGTCGTGGCGGCGCTGGGCGGTGCGGAGATCCGCAAGGTGATCGTGCGCGCGCCGAAGCTGGTGAACATCGTCGTCTGACGTTGTAGGGGTTATCCCGTACGGGCAGGTTGGGGGTTCGTTTGGAACCCCCGACCTGCCTGTGGCGTTTACGGTGGAGGGGACGCAAGAAGCAGGCTGGCTGGGGACTGGGGAAGGGGCACTCATGGAGGCCGCGCTGATCATCTTCGTGATGATGATGTTTTTCGCCTTCCTGGGCCTGGGCGTGTATGTGACCGCCAAGGTGGTGGGGGCGGCGAGGCGCGGTGTGGACCGGACGATCACGCAGGCCCGCCGCACCGTGGAGGACACCACGCTGAGGGCCAAGAGCTTCGGGCAGGTAGGGGTCACGGCGGCGCTGGCGCAGCTGCGGCTGGACCTGCGGACGTCGATGCGGGCCACGCAGCAGGCGCTGGAAGAGGGGGTCCGGACGGACGCCTCGCTCAAGGAGTCGATCGGCCTGTTTCAGCGGCTGAGCGGGCACGGGCACGAGCTGGACGACGAGCTGAAGCGGCTGGAGCAGGAGCCGGACCGCAAGCGGACCGCCGAGAGCCTGCCGGACCTGCGGGAGCGCACCGCGAAGATCACGCAGGCTGCGGACTCGCTGCGCTGGGCCGCCCGCGACCGGGCCCGGCAGTTCGCGCAGGACGACCTGTCGGCGCTGTCGGAGCAGATCGAGGTCGAGTCGGGCGCGCTGCGGGACTGGTCCCGCGCGTCGGTGGACGACCTCTCGGCCGCGGCCGCGGCTGCGGCTTCGGGCTGGGGCGCGACCGCGGCCGGCGGCGCGGGCGG
>NZ_JBHWVJ010000166.1:0-2191 GCF_042736725.1 Streptomyces sp. NPDC060028
CTTGGGACCGACTCCAGCCCCAGGATGCGACGAGCCGACATCGAGGTGCCAAACCATCCCGTCGATATGGACTCTTGGGGAAGATCAGCCTGTTATCCCCGGGGTACCTTTTATCCGTTGAGCGACGGCGCTTCCACAAGCCACCGCCGGATCACTAGTCCCGACTTTCGTCCCTGCTCGACCCGTCGGTCTCACAGTCAAGCTCCCTTGTGCACTTACACTCAACACCTGATTGCCAACCAGGCTGAGGGAACCTTTGGGCGCCTCCGTTACTCTTTAGGAGGCAACCGCCCCAGTTAAACTACCCATCAGACACTGTCCCTGATCCGGATCACGGACCGAGGTTAGACATCCAGCACGACCAGAGTGGTATTTCAACGGCGACTCCACAACCACTGGCGTGGCTGCTTCAAAGTCTCCCACCTATCCTACACAAGCCGAACCGAACACCAATATCAAACTATAGTAAAGGTCCCGGGGTCTTTCCGTCCTGCTGCGCGAAACGAGCATCTTTACTCGTAGTGCAATTTCACCGGGCCTATGGTTGAGACAGTCGAGAAGTCGTTACGCCATTCGTGCAGGTCGGAACTTACCCGACAAGGAATTTCGCTACCTTAGGATGGTTATAGTTACCACCGCCGTTTACTGGCGCTTAAGTTCTCAGCTTCGCACGCCCGAAAGCGCACTAACCGGTCCCCTTAACGTTCCAGCACCGGGCAGGCGTCAGTCCGTATACATCGCCTTACGGCTTCGCACGGACCTGTGTTTTTAGTAAACAGTCGCTTCTCGCTGGTCTCTGCGGCCACCCCCAGCTCACGGAGTAAATCCGATCACCAGTGATGGCCCCCCTTCTCCCGAAGTTACGGGGGCATTTTGCCGAGTTCCTTAACCATAGTTCACCCGAACGCCTCGGTATTCTCTACCTGACCACCTGAGTCGGTTTAGGGTACGGGCCGCCATGAAACTCGCTAGAGGCTTTTCTCGACAGCATAGGATCATCCACTTCACCACAATCGGCTCGGCATCAGGTCTCAGCCTTAATGAGGGACGGATTTGCCTACCCCTCGGCCTACACCCTTACCCCGGGACTACCACCGCCCGGGCTGGACTACCTTCCTGCGTCACCCCATCGCTTACCTACTACCACCTTGGATCAGCGGCTCCACCACTTTCCTTTCCCCGAAGGGTCCGGAACGGCTTCACGGCTTTAGCATCAGAGGATTCGATATTGGGCGTTTCAAAGCGGGTACCGGAATATCAACCGGTTGTCCATCGACTACGCCTGTCGGCCTCGCCTTAGGTCCCGACTTACCCTGGGCAGATCAGCTTGACCCAGGAACCCTTAGTCAATCGGCGCACACGTTTCTCACGTGTGTATCGCTACTCATGCCTGCATTCTCACTCGTGAACCGTCCACAACTAGCTTCCGCTGCTGCTTCACCCGGCACACGACGCTCCCCTACCCATCACAGCGGGCGTTGGCCCTATTGCTGCAATGACACGACTTCGGCGGTACGCTTGAGCCCCGCTACATTGTCGGCGCGGAATCACTTGACCAGTGAGCTATTACGCACTCTTTCAAGGGTGGCTGCTTCTAAGCCAACCTCCTGGTTGTCTCTGCGACTCCACATCCTTTCCCACTTAGCGTACGCTTAGGGGCCTTAGTCGATGCTCTGGGCTGTTTCCCTCTCGACCATGGAGCTTATCCCCCACAGTCTCACTGCCACGCTCTCACTTACCGGCATTCGGAGTTTGGCTAAGGTCAGTAACCCGGTAGGGCCCATCGCCTATCCAGTGCTCTACCTCCGGCAAGAAACACGTGACGCTGCACCTAAATGCATTTCGGGGAGAACCAGCTATCACGGAGTTTGATTGGCCTTTCACCCCTAACCACAGGTCATCCCCCAGGTTTTCAACCCTGGTGGGTTCGGTCCTCCACGAAGTCTTACCTCCGCTTCAACCTGCCCATGGCTAGATCACTCCGCTTCGGGTCTAGAGCGTGCAACTCAATCGCCCTATTCGGACTCGCTTTCGCTACGGCTTCCCCACACGGGTTAACCTCGCTACACACCGCTAACTCGCAGGCTCATTCTTCAAAAGGCACGCAGTCACGACCCATTGGGTAAACCCAATGAGCGACGCTCCCACGGCTTGTAGGCACACGGTTTCAGGTACTATTTCACTCCGCTCC
>NZ_JBHWVJ010000167.1:0-3232 GCF_042736725.1 Streptomyces sp. NPDC060028
CCCGGCCCGCGGGCTCCCTCGTGCGGGGGGGGGGGGGGGGCCGGGGGTCCCGGCCCGCCGCCGCACGTGCTTTACCGGTTCCTTTTACTCGTTCCTTACGATGCTGCGCATGAAGGAACCCTCCCGGCAGACTCGGTGGGAGCGCCACACGCAGATCCCGCTGCTGGTGCTCGCCATCGGCTTCGCCGTCGCGTACGCCGTTCCGATCGTGGCGCCCGACGCGGACCGGTGGGTGCACCGGGCCTGCACCCACGCGGAGTGGGTGGTGTGGGCCTCCTTCGCCGCGGACTATCTCGTACGGCTGACGCTGTCGCGGGCGCGGAAGGCCTTCGTGCGGACGCACTGGCTGGACCTGCTGGCGGTGCTGCTGCCGATGATCCAGCCGCTACGGCTGCTGCGGCTGGTCGCAACCCTGCTGCTGGTGGGCCGGCGGGCCCGGATGGCGCCGCAGATCCGGCTGACCACGTACGTGGCGGGCGCGGTGGTGGGGCTGCTGATGTTCGGCTCGCTGGCGGTGCTGAGCGTGGAGCGGGACGCCCCCGGGGGCAACATTCGCAATCTCGGGGACGCCCTGTGGTGGTCGGTGACCACCATGACCACGGTCGGGTACGGGGACCACTCCCCCACCACCGGGCTCGGCCGGCTGCTCGCGGTGGGACTGATGCTGTCGGGGATCGCGCTGCTGGGTGTGGTCACCGCCAACATCGCGGCCTGGTTCATCTCCCGCTTCGAGCGCGACGACCGGCTGGAGCGGGCCCAGACCGCCGCCATCACCGAACTGGCCGCAGAGGTACGGGCGCTGCGCGCCGAGGTCGCCCGGCTGGGCGGCCAGGCGGCCGACCAGCCGGGCGCCCCGGCGCTGCGGGAGGCTACCGCTCCCACACCTTGAACGCCCTGACCTGGTACGGGGACTGGGGCAGCCAGACGCCGTCGCCCGGATAGGTCTGGAACTCCCCGGTCTCGGCGCACACCGTCGACTGGTAGGTGGTGACCGGCCGCCCGGTGCGGTTGGCGAGGGACTGGGCGGTGGTGCCGGCGGGCAGCGCCGTGCAGCTGTTGATGTCGAGGGTGCTGAGCTCGTGGGTCTGGCGGGCTCCCTTGAACTCCGCCTTGCCCCACAGGCAGAGCTGCCCGGTCGCGCAGGCCCCCAGGGGCGGCGGCCCCGCGGCGTGGCCCGCCGCATGGGCGGCCGTGGCCGTGGACGGGATGAGGGCGGTGGCGGCCAGGACGGTGGCGGCGAGAACCGTGGAACACGTACGCATGACGGGTCAACTCCTTGTGGACTCCGGCTCCCCGGACCTGTTCCGAGGAGCCGCTGACCCCACGCTGACCTGCGGCGATGAGCGGGCGGAAGGGGCTGCGGCCGGGTCCACCCGGATAGGCGACAGCCCCGCCGGAACCATCCGGCGGGGCTGTCGTGCGTACGGAGTTGACGGCTCCGCGGGGGTGTCGGGGGCGGCTCAGACGTGGGCCGCGCCCGCCCCCGCGGCGGCGTTCTCGCCGCGCTTGGTGAATCCGGCCACGATCGCGGCGAGTACGGCGACGGTGCCCGCGACGGTGAAGGCGGTGCTCATGCCTGACACGAAAGTGTCGTGCGCGACGGCCGTGATGGCCTGCGCGGCCTGTTCGGGAGTGCCCGGGGGAACCGGGGCGATGCCGACCTGGACGCCCTTCTCCGCGAGGGCCAGCTGCTCCGGGGTGAGCGGGGGCAGCTGCGCCGCCGTCCAGTTGTCGCCGAACGCGCCGGTGACCTTGCTGGCCATGACCGCGCCGAGGACGGCGGTGCCGAGGCTGCCGCCGACCTGCATGGCGGCCTGCTGGAGGCCGCCGGCGACGCCGGACAGCTCCAGCGGGGCGTTGCCGACGATGACCTCGGTGGCGCCGACCATGACGGGCGCGAGGCCGAGGCCGAGCAGGGCGAACCAGAGCGACATGGTGAGGGTGCCGGTGTCCGGGCCGAGCCGGGCCATTCCGAAGCAGGCGGCGGCGGTGGCGACCATGCCGGCGACCAGCGGGACGCGCGGGCCGACCTTGGTGATGGCGGCGCCGGCCAGTGGCGAGCCGACGATCATCATGCCGGTCAGCGGCAGCAGGTGCAGTCCGCTGTCGACCGGGCTCATGCCGTGGACGTTCTGCAGGTAGAAGGTGACGAAGAACAGGCCGCCCATGAAGGCGAAGGCCATCAGCACCATCAGCACGGTGCCCGCGGACAGCGGCAGCGAGCGGAACATGCCCAGCGGGATCAGCGGCTCGCGGACCCGGCTCTCCCAGAGGGCGAAGAGCACGAAGCACAGGACGGAGCCGCCGAGGAAGAGCAGCGTCCTGGTGTCGCCCCATCCCCACTCGGAGGCCTTGATCAGTGCCCAGATCAGGGAGAACATCGCGCCCGACAGCAGCGCGATGCCGAGGACGTCGAAGGAGCGCGGGGCGTTCTCGGCGCGGTGGTCGAGCAGGATGAACAGGCCGAAGGCGAGCGCGATGACGCCGACGGGCACGTTGATGAAGAAGACCGACTGCCAGCTCACGTTCTCGACGAGCAGGCCGCCGACGATGGGCCCGGCGGCGGTGGAGGCGCCGATGACCATGCCCCAGATGCCGATGGCCATGTTGAGCTTCTCGGCGGGGAAGGTGGCGCGCAGCAGGCCGAGCGCGGCGGGCATGAGCAGCGCGCCGAAGATGCCCTGTGCCACGCGGAAGCCGATGACGAGCTCGACTCCGTCGGAGAAGCCGATCGCGGCCGAGGAGGCGGCGAAGCCGGCGATGCCGATGAGGAAGGTCTGGCGGTGGCCGAAGCGGTCGCCGAGCTTGCCGGCGGTGATGAGGGAGACGGCGAGGGCGAGGAGGTAGCCGTTGGTGATCCACTGCACGTCGGCCAGCGTGGCGCCGAGGTCCTTTTGGATCGCGGGGTTGGCGACGGCGACGATCGTGCCGTCCAGGGTGACCATCATGACGCCGATCGCGACGGCGAAGAGGGTCAGCCAGGGGTGGCCGCGCAGCCCCGTGCGGGCTGGTGCCGAGCCGGGTTGCTTGACGGGTGCCTGGTCGTCCTGGTCGTCGACGGTCATCTGACTAGTCATGCGAACAGGCTAGTGACAGCGACTGACAGTTCACAAACGGCTTAACGAGACAGCCGCTGTCAGGTCGGTCACAGGTACCCTGACCGCTCACTCAGCGTCAGAAAGGATTCCCAATGAAGTTGTCAAGCCCGCGCGGTGACTCGCTGTGAGCGTGT
>NZ_JBHWVJ010000168.1:0-3156 GCF_042736725.1 Streptomyces sp. NPDC060028
ATCATCACCGCCTGAGGCGAGGTCCGACAGCGAGTTCTAAAACACGGCCTAGCCGCCGACGGTGGGGCCGCACGTAGGTACCGTCCGCGAGGTAGTGCGCCCGCACCCCCTTGGTCAGCACCACGTCCGGCGGGAGCGGAGGACGAGGTGCCGCCCGGGGCGACGGAATCGTATGAGCTCGTGCCGGTAGCAGCGTGACGCTGGCGAGACTGCGGAGGCTTGCTGACGTGAGCCCCACTGGCTCTCGGCCAGTGGGGCCCTATCTCCAGGTCGGGAGTGCTCGGTTCCGCCAAGGATGAGGCGCTCGGAGGGGCCGAAGCCCGCGTTACTCGTTGTCGATGATGATCGACTCGTTGTCGTGGTGGTCGAGGTCATGGTCGAGGTCATGGTGGGGGAAGTGGTTAAAGTCTTCGTCCTCCTCGATGACTGTCGTGTCGTCCGTCTTGAGGTTGAGCTCCTTCTTCTCGGCAACGATCGTGTTGTCGGCGCCGTCCTGGATGAAGACCTGCTTGGGGGGTGGGGTGTCTGCCTGGGCCGGCGTAGCAATGCCGCCCATGAGTGCTGCCGCGAAGAACATCGTGCTGCCTGCAATGCGCGTCCTACGGGGAAGGTTCACGTATGCCCTAACGACGACAGGGGACGCTGGGCACTCAAGGTTCGGTGACACGCGCTCAAGGTTCGATGACACAGGACAGCGGCACGGAGACCTACCTGTGACTGAGCGCCTGAGTTGGCGGCGTTCACCAACTCAGGCGCTCACCTCGATGCCGAGCTGGTCGAGTCGGCGGTGCGGCGCCGGGTCTCCGTAAGATGGATGTTGATGTAGCGGACGAGAGTCAGCGGGTCCTGGGGGTTGTCGGCCTCGAAGGTGATGCGGCGTAGGAGGCTGACTCCGTCGAGTGCGATGCCCTCGCGGGCGAGGATGAAGACGAGGGTGAGGAAGGCGGAACGGGCGTTGCCGTCGTCGAAGGGATGGAAGAAGCAGATGTCGAGATAGGCGCGGGCGGCGCGGGCGGTCAGGCCGAGAGGTCGGCCGGTGTCGGATGCGCTCTCGGCCAGGCACGTGTCGAAGCGGGCACGGGTGTCCGGTCCGATGCCGTAGCGCTCCCGGCTTCCCTTGGCGAAGGCCGGCGAGTTGCGGAACGGTGGCGGCTGCGGGGTGCCCAGGATGTGCTGCTGCCAGCTTCTGAGCAGTGCGAAGTCGAGCCGCGCTCCGCGTGCCGCGTCGGCTCGGAGCAGTTCTAGGGCGCTGAGCAGGCCTTCGGCTCGGGCAGGGTCGATGGCGCCGTCGAAGGCCCGGATGTCCTCCGCCGCGCCGTCGCGAAGGGGCACCATCGGTCCGTCCGTACCGCTGTCCGGGATCTCGTGCCACGGCCGCGATTCGCGTACCGCGAGCCAACGCTGCAAGTGGTCTTGAGTCGGCACGTCTGCGCGGGTACGGCCGTCGGCCGGCCGCAGAGACAGCGCAAGCTGCTCCGCGACGTCATCGACCACCACCGTGTCAGGACCGGTCCAGCTGTGGAACCGTCCACCGATCGCCTCGTCGACCAAGCCCCGGGCCACGTCGGGCGCGACTCCCCAGCGATTGAGGAACCAGGTGAGCACTTGGCGGCAGTGGCCATGCCAGCCGCTGCCGCACCCGGTGCGGTCGACGACCTGCAAGATCAGGTTCCTCGCCGCGCGCTCCCACAAGATCCGCTGGTCCTCGATGTCGGTCAGGTCCAGGGGGTACGCCTCGAACCAGCCGGCGAGGTACTCCAGCCACTCGCGCCACTCCCGCAGAGCCGCCTCGACACGGGCCAATGTCTCTTCCGGCGTCGAGATCGAGTCACGCGGACAGCACCAGTTCCCTATCGGTCCACCGTCGAAATCACCCTCGTCGTGCGACCAGCGCCACCCGACGGTCCACCGGCCGTAGTGCTGGACGAGGGCGTACGACATGGCGTCGGCCCAGGACTCGGCCTCGCCACGACTCCAGGTGCCCATCGCGGGGTCCCCGAAAGGGACGTCCGGGCGGACAGACACACACCAGGCCGGGCCAAGCGAGCCCACCATCTGCGCTACGGACGCGCCATCGAAGGCGTGACGGGCGGGGTCCACGTCGTCCCAGGTCAGGGAGCGGGGAGTCAACTCGACGATCACCGCGCAAGCCTGCCAGGCTCGCCCGGCGCCCCAAAGTGGTTTTCCCCGCTCATGAGGGCGACGGCCCCCTGTCGCCACCTACGACGCACAGCCCCACCAACTCACGCGCTCATCAGCCAACTGCGATGCTCAGTCACACTTACCACTGACTGCGGCGTGTCCTCGCTGAAGAAATCGAACACGTGATGGAGTTGAGGGATCCCCGCACTCAGGAGCAGCGCCATGACCTCCCCCGCCCCCACCGCCAGACCGCAGGTCGCCACCTGGTCGCCTTCGCAGACCGGAGCCTGTGCGTCCTGCCACGCTTCGTGTGCAAGGTACGGCGCCCCTAATGCGAACCCGCTGTGCGAGGCGTGCAGGGCCGCGCGGCGGGCGCAGTACGGGAGCTGACTGTGTCCGTCCTGCCGCCCGACCCGCCCCGGCTGCGGACGCTGGTCACTTACTTGCGCGGCGAACTCGTCCGGGCCGAAGCGGCGCTTGCCGTCGCCGAGGAACGCGAGGCCCTCGAAGCGTCCAGACGGCCCCCGAAGGAGCCTCCCGCGTGGCTGGGCGAGCGCGGGATCGGAGCCGGTCGGCCCCCGGCCCGCCTGCACACCGGGGACTGCTGGGACACCGGCAACCGCTGCGCCCCCGCCGCCGCAGAGCAGATACGGCGGCTGCTTGCCGAAGGCGTGCCCGCGTGCATCCACTGCCGACCGGACACCGCCTTGGGCGTGCTGGAGTGACCTGGTACCGGCAGGGTGGAGGGATGAGCCCAGGCCTGCGCGTGGTCGTCTACCCGCCCGACAGCCAAGGCGGGCGCGCCGCGTCCGCTGCGACGGCGAAATTCTCGGCCGCGCCCTCGGCCCCGGTGACCTCCTCGAGTTCCTGCGGCGGGCCGGCCTGGACCCCGACGTCGTCCGCCTGGACGACCCTGCTGATCGAGTGGCGCGGCGGCGGGCCGGCCGTCTGGAGCCCGGATCCCGGCGAGGAGTGAGCGCAGCAGTGCGGGCCGCCACCCGGTCAGGGTGGCGG
>NZ_JBHWVJ010000169.1:0-3023 GCF_042736725.1 Streptomyces sp. NPDC060028
CGTATTCGCAATCCTCGCCGCGGGTCTTGGTTCGGGGGCGGTTTCCGGGGGTACAACCGGGGCCCCCCTGCGCGGTGGGCCCCCCCTCTCGGGGGGGCCCACGGCCCGTGAAGCGGATCAGGCTTCGGTCGGAGCCGAGACGGACGGGAGCGCCTGCTGCTCCGCCGCCGCGGTCTTCTTCGTCGCCCGCTTCGCCACGGTCTTCTTGGCGGTGGCCGTCTTCGCCACCGTCTTCTTGGCAGCGGCCGTCTTGGTGGCCGCCGCCTTCTTGGCCGGGGCCTTCTTCGCCGTGGTCGTCGCCTTCTTGGCCGGAGCCTTGCGGGCCTTCTTCACCGGCGCCTCGGCCTCGGGCTCGGCCTCGGGCTCGGCCGGGGCCTCGGGCTCCGCAGCGGCGGCGGGAGCCGCCTCGACGACCACGACGGCCGCCTCGGCCGCGCCTGCCGGGGAACCGGCGGGAGCGGTGGCCTTACGGGTGGCACGGCGGCGCGTACGGGCCGGGGCCGCGTCCGCGACGGGCTCGGCCGGGGCCTGCACGACGACCGGCTCGGGCTCGACCTCGACGACCGGCTCGGGTTCGGCCTCCACGACCGGCTCGGGCTCGACCACGCGCTCCGGTGCGGCCTCGGCCGCCTGCGCCGGGGCGCCCGCCGGGGCGGTCGCCTTACGGGTGGCACGGCGGCGGGTACGGCCCTTGGGGGCCTCCTCCACGACCGGCTCCGCGACAGCCTCGACCTCGACCTCGGGCTCGACGACCGCCGAGGCCACGGGCTCCGGCTCGGCCGGGGCCGCGGGGGCCTCGGCCGGCGCCTGCGCCGGGACGGCGGCGGTTCCGCGCGGGGCGCCCGCCGGAGCGGTCGCCTTACGGGTGGCGCGACGGCGATTGCGACGGCCACTGAGGCCGGCCGCGGCCTCCGCCTCGGCCCGGCTGCCGTACAGCTCCTCGTCCGGGACGAAGGACGGCTCGGGCAGCGCCACCGGAGCGGCGGCCTCGGCGGCCACCTCGGCTTCGGTCTCGACCTCGAAGACGTCGGCGTCCTCGGTCTCGACGGCCTCGATCTCGTGGTCGTGGTCGTGCTCGTGGGTGCGGCCGGCGCGGCGCTTGGAGCGCTTGCCGTTGCCACCGCCGCCGATCGCGGCCGGCGTCTCCATGTGCACGATAACGCCGCGCCCGTTGCAGTGGACGCAGGTCTCGGAGAAGGACTCCAGCAGACCCTGGCCCACCCGCTTGCGGGTCATCTGGACCAGGCCCAGCGAGGTGACCTCGGCCACCTGGTGCTTCGTACGGTCGCGGCCCAGGCACTCCAGCATGCGCCGCAGGACCAGGTCGCGGTTGGACTCCAGGACCATGTCGATGAAGTCGATGACGACGATGCCGCCCAGGTCGCGCAGTCGCAGCTGGCGCACGATCTCCTCGGCCGCCTCCAGGTTGTTCCTGGTGACGGTCTCCTCGAGGTTGCCGCCCTGACCGGTGAACTTGCCGGTGTTGACGTCGATGACGATCATCGCCTCGGTCTTGTCGATCACAAGCGAGCCGCCCGAGGGCAGCCACACCTTGCGGTCGAGCGCCTTGGCGAGCTGCTCGTCGATCCGGTACGTCGCGAAGACGTCGACCTCGGAGGTCCAGCGCGACAGCCGGTCGGCCAGGTCCGGGGCCACGTGGTTCACGTAACCGTGGATGGTCTCCCAGGCGCTGTCACCGCTGACGATGACCTTCGAGAAGTCCTCGTTGAAGATGTCGCGCACGACGCGGACGGTCATGTCCGGCTCGCCGTACAGCAGGCTCGGCGAAGAGGTCGAGATCTGCTTCGACTTCTTCTGGATGTCCTCCCACTGGGCCTGCAGACGCTCGACGTCGCGGCGCAGCTCGTCCTCGCTCGCACCCTCGGCGGCGGTGCGCACGATGACGCCCGCGTCCTCGGGGACGATCTTCTTGAGGATGGTCTTCAGGCGCGCGCGCTCGGTGTCGGGCAGCTTGCGGCTGATGCCGGTCATCGAGCCCTCGGGCACGTAGACCAGGTAGCGGCCGGGCAGCGAGACCTGGCTGGTCAGGCGGGCGCCCTTGTGGCCGATCGGGTCCTTGGTGACCTGCACCAGGACCGACTGGCCGGACTTGAGCGCGGACTCGATGCGGCGCGGCCCGTTGGCCATGCCGAGCGCCTCGAAGTTGACCTCGCCGGCGTACAGGACCGCGTTGCGGCCCTTGCCGATGTCGATGAAGGCGGCCTCCATCGACGGCAGCACGTTCTGGACCTTGCCCAGGTAGACGTTGCCGACGTACGAGGTGGCTTCTTCCTTGTTGACGTAGTGCTCGACGAGCACGTTGTCCTCGAGGACGCCGATCTGGGTGCGCTCGCCGGCCTGGCGGACGACCATCACGCGCTCGACGGCCTCACGGCGGGCCAGGAACTCGGCCTCGGTGATGATCGGGACGCGGCGGCGGCCCTGCTCGCGGCCCTCGCGGCGGCGCTGCTTCTTCGCCTCCAGACGGGTCGAGCCCTTGATGGACTGGACCTCGTCGGAGGAGGTGGACTCGCTGCGCTCGCGCGCCGGGCGCGGCTCGCGGACCTTGACGACGGTGCGTACGCCGTCCTCGTCGCCCGCTGCTTCGCCCTCGGCGGGCTCACCGCTGCGACGGCGACGGCGCCGGCGACGACGGCTGGAGCTGGAGCCGAGGGCCTCGTCGGCCTCCTCGTCCTCTTCCTCGTCCTGCTCGCCGGCCTCGGCCTCGGCCTCTTCGTCGGCGGACTCGTCGAGCTCGGCGGACTCGCCACGGCGGCGACGACGGCCACCGCGACGACGGCGGCGCGACGGGCGCTCGCCCGACTCGTCGGCCTCGTCGAACTCGGCGGCCTCCTCCTCGAGCTCGGCCTCCGGCTCCTCCTCGGCGAGCACCTCGGGGAGGGAGACCGGCGCGGACTCGGCGACCGGCGCGGGCTCGGCGGCGCCGCGGCCACGGCGGCGGCGACGGCCGGCCGGCTGCGGGGCGGGGGCGGCCTCGACCGGGGCGGCGGCCTCGGTGAGCT
>NZ_JBHWVJ010000170.1:0-2958 GCF_042736725.1 Streptomyces sp. NPDC060028
CCAACAAGCTGATAGGCCGCGGGCTCATCCTTCACCGCCGGAGCTTTCAACCCCCGCCCATGCAGGCAGGAGTATTATCCGGTATTAGACCCCGTTTCCAGGGCTTGTCCCAGAGTGAAGGGCAGATTGCCCACGTGTTACTCACCCGTTCGCCACTAATCCACCCCGAAGGGCTTCATCGTTCGACTTGCATGTGTTAAGCACGCCGCCAGCGTTCGTCCTGAGCCAGGATCAAACTCTCCATGAATGTTTACCCGTAATCGGGTGCACACGCACTTAGAGCGGGACAGTCATGTCGGAATAAGACCGACCGTCCACTGCGTCCTCGCTGTGTAATTGCCTGCACGTACTTCACAAGGAAGCCCTACAGGTCTTTTTCAAAGGAACCTCATCCACCGAAATGGACGGGGTATCAACTTTTGGCGTTGATTTTTGGCACGCTGTTGAGTTCTCAAGGAACGGACGCTTCCTTTGTACTCACCCGCAGTACATCGTCTCGGGCTTTCCTCCGGGCGCTTCCTTCGTTCTTGTGTCTCCGACTCTATCAGACTCTTTCGTGTCCGATTCCCGGTCGAAGCGGGTTTCGCTTTCCAGGATCTTCGCTTTCGCGCTTTTCCTTTTCGGCGATTCCGACTCTATCAGAAGTTTTCCACCGGATTTCCCGGCTTCGGATCTCTGAATGGAGAGTCGAGTGTGCCCGCTTGGAATTCAATTCCTGCGGGCGAGAGAGATGTTAAACCATCGCTGACGAACTTGTCCAGTTCGAGGCAACCGTTCGAATCTACCTCCCCACGGCGACCGTGTCAACAGTGTTCGCGGGACGACGAGGAGACTAGCAGCTCAGTGGGCTCGTACGCACATCAGGCCGCGGTGGGCAGGGTGGCCGTCCGGTCCGCCGTTTCCACGTCGCCGACCTCTCCCTCGCGGGAGGCGCGGCCGCCCAGGACGTAGACGTACAGGAGGAAGGCGGCCTCGGCGCTGACGCCGATGGCGATGCGGGCCCAGGTGGGCAGGCCGGAGGGGGTGACGAAGCCTTCGATCAGGCCCGAGACGAAGAGGACCGCCGCCAGTCCTATGGCCATGCCGAGGGCGGCGCGGCCCTGTTCCGCGAGGGCCTCGCGACGGGTGCGGGGGCCGGGGTCGATGACCGTCCAGCCCAGGCGCAGGCCCGTACCCGCGGCGACGAAGACGGCCGTCAGTTCGAGGAGGCCGTGCGGGAGGATCAGGCCGAGGAAGACGTCGAGGCGGCCGGCGGAAGCCATCAGGCCGATGCCGACGCCGAGGTTGGCCATGTTCAGGAAGAGGATCCAGAGCACGGGCAGACCCAGGAAGGCGCCCAGCACCAGGCACATCGCGGCCGCCTGGGCGTTGTTCGTCCATACCTGGGCGGCGAAGGAGGCCGCCGGGTGGCTGGAGTAGTACGTCTCGTACTCGCCGCCCGGCTTCGTCATCGCCATGAGGTCCTCGGGAGCCGCGATGGCGCCCCGGACCTCGGGGTGGGTGGCGATCCACCAGCCGATGAGCACGCCTGTGGCGATGGAGATCAGCGCGGTCGGCACCCACCAGCGGCGGCTGCGGTAGACGGCCGCCGGGAAGCCGGCGGTGAAGAACCGGGCCGCGTCGCGCCAGCCGCCGCGGCGGGCGCCGGTCACCGTGGCGCGGGCGCGCGCGACGAGCTGGGTCAGGCGGCCCGTGAGCATCGGGTCGGGGGTGCTGGACTGGATGAGGGAGAGGTGGGTGGAGGTCCGCTGGTAGAGCGCGACGAGTTCGTCCGCCTCGGCTCCGGTGAGTTTGCGGCCGCGGCCCAGGAGCTGCTCCAGCCGGTCCCACTCCGCCCGGTGGGCCGCCACGAAGACGTCGAGATCCATCTGGTTGGCGCTCCCCTGCCCCTGGTCCGCTGCCGGTCCCCTGATTTTTCCTGCTCGTTCTGTGGTCAGCTTGGCAGACTGGATGCCGAAGGGGCGGGTCAGGTCACGTGAAGGGTGTGCATCGGTGAGCGATCTGGTGACGGGGGACGCGGTCGTCCTGGGGCTGCGGCCGGCGAGGCTGCCGAGCCGGGCGCTGGCGGTGCTGCTCGACCTGCTCGTGTACGTCACCGGGTACCTGCTCGTCTCGCTGGGACTGACCTTCGCCCTGGCCTCGATGGACACCGCGGCGCGGGCTGCCGTACAGGTCGGGTCCTTCGTCCTGGTGCTCGTCGGCGTGCCGATCGCCGTGGAGACGCTGAGCCACGGGCGGTCGCTGGGCAAGCTCGCGTGCGGGCTGCGGGTGGTGCGGGACGACGGCGGGCCGATCCGGTTCCGGCACGCGCTGGTGCGCGGGGCGATGGGGGTCATCGAGCTGCTGGGCACCTTCGGTGCCGTGGCGTGCATCGCCTCGCTGGTGTCGGCGCGCGGGCGGCGGCTCGGGGACGTCTTCGCGGGCGCCCTCGTCATACGGGAGCGGGTGCCCGGGGCGCGGGTGATGCCGGTGCCGCCTCCGCCGCCGTGGCTGGCGGGGCGGTTCTCGGGGCTGGACCTGTCGGCGGTGCCGGACGGGCTGTGGCTGGCGATACGGCAGTACCTGACGCGGATGAACCAGCTGGACCCGCAGGTGGGTGCGGCGATGGCGGCGCGGCTCGCGGACGATCTGGTGGCGCGGACCGGGGCGCCGCCGCCGGCCGGGGTGCCCGCGGCCGCGTTCCTGATGGCGGTGGTGCACGAGCGGCAGTCGCGGGACGCGGCCCGGGCCTTCACCCGTAACGCTGCTGCTGCCCCGGCGCCCGCCCCCGCACCTGTTCCGTACGGCGGGATGCCGGTGATGCCGGCGGTCGCGCCGGCCGTGGCTCCGCTCGCGCCGGCGGCTCCGGCCCACGTGGCAGCCGTACAGCCGCCCGCACGCGGGACCGGGTTCGCCCCGCCCGCCTAGGCCGTGTTTTAGAAGTCGCGGGCGGCCAGCCATTTGGTGAGGTCGCCCGCG
>NZ_JBHWVJ010000171.1:0-2843 GCF_042736725.1 Streptomyces sp. NPDC060028
CCTGCGCTTCGCTTAGGCGAGGGGTCCCGCTTCGCGGGACCCGAGCCGGTCCGCTTCGCTCCCCGGCTGTCATGGTTCGCTTCGCTTCCCATGACAAGGGCAGGGTCGCTTCGCTCCTCTGGGAAACGGCCGCTGAGCGGCCGTCAGTGCCGGTCCGCTTCGCTCCCCGACCCTGCGAGCCCGCTACGCGGGCAGCCGGCAAAAGAGAGGGGCGTGGGGCTGCGTCCGTTGTCGGGCTGGCTGCACAGGCGCTGAATCAAGGCCGGGGGTACTTGAGGGAAGGGGCCTTCCCTGTCTGATCCACCGGTGCTTCATTTATTCTCCGGATAGCTTCAGGAACAGGTTCCGGGCACGGATCCACTGAGCCACCGACAGGGGGCCTTTCGTCGGGTTCTTCGGGTGCGGCGGGGGTGCTACTCCCCCGCCGCTGTGGGAGTGGGGGTCAGACGGTCATGAGGCGGAAGGCGTGTTCCATCACGCCGTCGGCGGTTCCGCTGATCACGCGCTCGGCGCGGGCAGCGTCCTTCAGGTCCGGGCTGGCGCCGCGCGCCGGGGCTCCGTGGTTGGCGTACTCGGTGATCGCGTTGTACCCGGCCCAGGCCGTGCCCCGGATGCTGGCCTGGGTTTCCGCCTCCTCGAACAGCTTCCGGATGGTCGTCCACCGGGTCTCGCGGTTCGTCTTCTTGCGGGCGCTGTCGGGGCCGGCCATCGGCCACAGTTCATCCACGATCGTGTGCAGCTTGGGGGTGGTCATCTCGGCGTTGAGCATGCGGTGTGCTGCCTTCTCGAACTCCTCGGCGTACTTGAACGTGAGTCCCAGGGCCTGGCGGGCCTCGGCGATGCGGCCGCGTGCTCCGGAGGTGTGGCGGACGGTGTAGCTGCTCCTCGCCTGCCGGAACCCGGCGCGCAGGGTGTTCGCGCACACGGCGCGGATGGGGGTGGTGCAGACCCGGAACGCGCTACTGCCGTCGTGGGAGTTGGACGCCACGATGTACAGCTGGACTTCGTCAGTCCCCCCGATGGCCATGGACTGAGGCAGCTTCATGGTCAGAAAGACCTGTCGGCCTCCACGCAGCGACCCGGCAGTTTCGAAGATCGCCCCGGACTCGTCCACGAGGTGGTTGAGGAACTCGGCGTGTTCCTCGTTCTGGACCGGGGTGTAGTCGGTGCCGACCACACCGAGGGTCTCGGGGCGGCCGGTCTTGGGGTGGGTGCGCACGCTCGCCCGGTGGGCGGGCACCTCCAACAGGGTCGCGCCCTCCTCAGTCAGCTCGGTGGCACTCAGGCCGACGAGCCGGACGTTCCAGTCGTTCAGGGCCGCCAAGCGCATGGCGTCCTCGGCGGTCATGGCGCCGGTGGTAACGGTGCCCAGGCGGTGCCAGGCGCTCGTGTTGGCGCTGACGAACGCGGCCGTGCCGTCGCTGAACTGCTCGATCTCGTGTGCCACGGAATTCTCTCTTTCTCGGATGTTCTTCGGGTGCGGCGGGGGTGCCACTCCCCCGCCGCATGTGGGCCGGTCCAGGTGGAATCCGGCCTTGGTCGTGCGGGACCTTGGGGGTCTCGCACGGCTTTGGGAGGGTCAGACGAGTTCGGGAGCGTCCACGTAGACCGCGCCCGGCTCGGGACCGGTCAGTCGTCCTGCCTCGTCGAAGCAGTAGGCGTCGAAGGACTGCGCACCGGTGCAGGAACGTGCAACCAGGTCACGGACCCTCCACACCCTTACGACTCTGGTGCCCTCCGCCTGCGGGGTACGCAGCACCACAACTGCCATTCCGCCGTTGATGGCCGTGCTGAACAACAGGCTTGCGACGCGGTGCAGGTCGTGGCACTCGCTGTTGTCGTCGAACACCGGCCCCTCCAAATCACAGGAGTGTTGGGCCGTCCGACCCCCGCAGAGATAGACGACGGACAGGTCGTGCGTCCCCTCGCCCGCCGCACGAGCGAGAGCATTCAGCAGCGCAGACATGCGCTTGAGGTCGGCTACAGCAGATTTGGGTTCCATCAGCGTTCACGCTCCTCGGCGTGGCCGGGTACGGCTCTTTCGCCGCACCCGGCGAGAGTTCCGGGCGGCTCAGGAGGCGGCCAGCACCTGACGGTCAAGGGTCCGTGCGCTGGCGTGGGCCAACAGGCGGTCGAGCAGCACAATGACCTGCTCGAAGCTCAAGCCCTCGGCCCCCTCCGCCGAAGCCGGGCCCGTGAACAGAGCACGGCCCTCGACCGTGCGCGGACGCCGGTACAGCGAGAGGAGGTTCTCCACGGGGGTGTTGCGGGCCTGCGCGCACTGCACGGCGTAGTGGTCGGTCCACAAGACCAGGGAATCCGTGAGGCGTTCGCCCGCTACGGAATCCGCGCCCAGGGCACGCTCAGGGGTCATCACGGGGTACCAGCCCAGGACATGGAATCCGCCCGCAGGCGAGACCTCCACGGCAAAGCGATCCGGTCGTACAGAAGACATGGTTCTCCCTTGAATCAACGGAGTGTCCTTGGCCATCGGCGGGGCCCTGCCACGGGACCCCCACCAACAAGACAACTCTATCGCAATCCA
This sequence comes from Streptomyces sp. NPDC060028, assembly GCF_042736725.1. Classification (NCBI taxonomy): domain Bacteria; kingdom Bacillati; phylum Actinomycetota; class Actinomycetes; order Kitasatosporales; family Streptomycetaceae; genus Streptomyces; species Streptomyces sp. NPDC060028. The sequence continues at coordinate 2,546 of NZ_JBHWVJ010000171.1, forward strand.
ACGGCACACGGGGTGGAAACAGCCCCTCCGGACGACCCCGAAAGAGTGAGGTATTCGCAGGTCAAGCCCCGTTTTCGCCGGGTGGGGGGCGGGCATTGCGGGGCCGGCGCCGCCCGCACCCTCGACGCGCAGCGGCGAGGGCAAGGGATACGGCAGCGCGAAGCGAGGACGCTGCGCGAGCGAAGCGAGCCCAGCGGCCGGCTGCCGTATCCCGCAGCGCGTGAGAGCGCGCAGCGCTCGGTCCGGGCGCAGCGAAGCGGAGCCCGGCACGCGGGGTTGGGGCGGCGCAGCGCAGCGG
>NZ_JBHWVJ010000172.1:0-2579 GCF_042736725.1 Streptomyces sp. NPDC060028
CGTCACACCGGTTACGCCCGACCAGGGCATCTCAGTAAGATCCTGTTACGAGCTCAAAGGGAATCAGAAGAAGCTCCGCAAGCAGCTCAAAGCCCTTCCCTGGCAGCGGATTCCGCTCCAGAGCCGCATCCGCGAGAGCGGTCACGGCCGTGGCGAGATCCGCCGCATCAAGGTTTGCACCGTGAACAACCTGCTCTTCCCCGGCGCCCGCCAGGCCGTCCAGCTCAAGCGGCGCCGCCTGCACCGCAAGAGCGGCAAGGTCAGTATCAAGACCGTTTACGCGGTCACCAGCCTGAGCGCCGAGCAGGCCACTCCCGACCAGCTCGCCAACATGATCCGCTCGCACTGGCAGATCGAGGCCCTGCACCACGTGCGGGACACCACCTTCGCCGAGGACGCCTCGCAGCTTCGGACCGGCAATGCACCCCGCACCATGGCGACATGGCGCAACCTTGCCATCGGCGCCCTGCGCATCGCCGGCACCCAGAACGTCGCCGCCGCACTCCGGGCCAACTCCCGCGACCCGAAACGCCCACTCGCCCTGCTCGGCCGCACATGATCACGAACCGGACATCACGCGACAACGCCGAAGCCCTGGGGCCTGGAGGACGAGTTGGCGGATCGCGGATGTCCTGCCGCGCTGCGGAGGGACACCGATCGCGTAGGTGAGCCTGGAAGCTGGCCGGGTTCATCGGCTGCCCTGGCTGGCGGCCGGGAAAGAGCCAGCAGGAGCTCCTGCTGCTGGGGCGTAGCGCAGGTGCTGGCGGGAGCGAACGTAGGCCCGCATCAGCTCGGCGACGGGTTCCGGGAGGGGAGATGGTGGCTCTCCCAGCCGGACGGCGATGGTGGTGACGTCGTCGGTGGTGAGGCGGACGATGCGGCTGACGGGTTGGGCATAGAGGAGAACGAGCGCGGCAGCGACGCGGTTCCGCAGGGCCAACAGTCGTCGTTGAGGACCCGCCGAAGCGTGGCGAGCCGATGATGTTGGTGCAATGGCGCTTGGTCCTGGTTGATGACCTGGGCGGGCAGGGTCAGGCGGGGCCGGCTCCAGAGGGTCCTGGGCCCGCCTCCAGGACGGGTGTCGCCTGTTCGCATCCGATGCAATTGGCGTCGGTAGGAACATGGGTACAGCCGTTGGCGCTGAGATTGATCATGGTCGGCTAGCGCAGCGCTCGTCCCTGGGGAGGGGGTCTCTGAAAAGGACGATCATGAGTGGGGCCTGGCTGCTGACAAGGCACGGTCTCTACTGTTGTCCAAGTGCCAGCCCTCCACGGACAGATCTTTACCTTCAGCTCCCGTCAAAGTTCAGCCGCGCGGGATCTTGCTCAGGATCTTGGCGCCGCGCGTGGCGAGGTCGTCTGACAGCTGCGTGTTCCACTTGACGTCGAAGTTGTTGAGATTTCGGTGCCACCGCTCCCAGATCGGTGGTTTGTCAGGGTTTGGGGAATCAGGGTCGAGCATGCTGAAGGCGGTCTTGCATTTGGGGAGTCCCTTCGCCTTGTCAAAGATGTCCGCGATCGACTCCACCCCCGTCGCCTGCCCCAGCTCTTTCCAGGTGTCCCGCGTGGCCTTCGCGCACTTATTGATGGCGTTCCCGAACTTGTTACTCAGAGGGATGATTCGGCCTTCGTCGCGCTCGGCGAGAACGCCCAAGCCGTACTGCTGCGCGAACTCGGCCTCTTGGGCCACGTGGAGGGGGACCACATCGACGGTGTACTCAGGTGGCGGCTGGTACAGCACGGCTGATTCTCCGGGCAGGACCACCACGCTGCCTGGCGGAAGTTCGCTCCTGATCTGTTGGGCGGTGGTTTCGGCAGCCCACCCCGCAGGGGTATCAAAATGTGCAGGCGCAGAGATCAGGCCGCCGCTGAGCTGGAGGGTTAGGTTGCCGACGTTCGTGACTACTGAGCACCCTGAGGAAACGTTGGCGGAGTGGATGTACAGGCCCTCGTAGCCGGGCGCGATCTCAACGGGGAAAGTCGCGTCTGCGCAGCCTGTAAGGGCTCTCGCAGACCCTCGCTTGGGCTGCGACTCAGCTGAGACGGCGTCTGCAGTGGTTGGAACAGCAGCAAGCGTGAGCATCAACGCGGCGGTTACACAGGCAGCGCTGTGCCTCCTGCAGTAGGTCGTCATTCCGACTCCTCGCCCCCTGCCCCCTCAGAGACAGTTCCATTATCCGCGCGGATCAGAAGCGACGCACGACGACTCCATCGGCATGACGCGGACCGTAGCCAGGTCCGGCCCATGGCTCTAGGGATGATCACCGCGCTAGCCGACGGTGATCACTCTCAGCGCCAACGGCTGTACCTCGTTCTCCAAGGCCGATGACGAAGGCCCGGCCGACGGCCGGGCCTTCGTCGCACTGGATTTACCGGGGTAACCCGGCCGGGGTGACCGCGGCGGTGGCCGGCGCCGACGGGTTCGACGTCTGCGGCGCACCTCCGCCCCCGCCGCCGAGCGCCGCCAGGATCAGGAACAGGATCAGCAGACCGCCGCCGCCCGTGGCGGCCGCAACCGCCGGAGCCCTAGGCCGTGTTTTAGAAGTCGCGGGCGGCCAGCCATTTGGTGAGGTCGCCCGC
>NZ_JBHWVJ010000173.1:0-2190 GCF_042736725.1 Streptomyces sp. NPDC060028
CTCTACTACCAGGTGCCCGGCGGCGGCCTGTGCGGGGACTGCGTGCTGCGGACCAGGTGAGCGGGCGGTCCGTTCGAACCGGCGCAGGCCACCGGGGCGCGGTTGCACCGCTCCCCGATGGCCCCGCGGCAGCGCCGTGACGTCGTCTTCGACCGCCGGCTCGCCGACGCGTCCCGTGGCGCTAGGTCCGCTCGTGGCGGCCCACTAGACCCGTACTTCGCGGGTGACTGTTTCAGGTCTGTGGCCAGCGGGTTTGTGTGATGTCGGTGTCGAGGAGATCGAGGAGGTGGAGTTGGACGCCGCGGTTGATCTGGACGGTTGGCGGGTCGGTGACGTTGCCGATCCGCAGGGTGAGTTCGCCGAGGTGGTAGAGGATCATCCGGCCGGTGGGCCGGACCCGTCGGTTGTCCGGATAGAGACCGGCCATGGTCTCGTCGGGGCCCAGCGCGCGTCTGACCTGCCGCTCGATCAGGCAGAAGACGAGCAGGGCCAGGCAGATCACCTGGATCAGCGCGGCGACGCGCCGGTTGTGCTGCACGAAGACCGGTGCGACCGCGAGGGGGCCCTTGAAGTCGTGGTAACGCCGTTCGACCGCACCCTGGCCCTTGTAATGGATCAGGACCTGGGCCGGGCCGGCCTTGTCGGCCGGGACGCTGGTGATGAGTGCGTACCAGCCGTCGACGGCTGCTTCGGCCTTGAGTACGTCCTGGTCGAAGTGCCAGGCAAGGCCGGGGGTGCCTTGCTCGTCCTCGGTGATCTGCCACCGCAGGCAGGAGGTGACACGGCGTTTGGCTGTGACGACGCCGATCCGGGCGACGATCTTCTCCCGGGTCTTGTAGTGCCGTCCGCCCGCCGCTGCGGTGAGCCTGTCGAGGTCTTCGGCAGCCTTGGCCAGTCGTTTGGCCCGGGCCGCCTGCTGGCCGGCCGCGACGGCGGTGGAATGGACCAGGATCCGGCGCACGGTCAGCAGTGGATCGCTCTTGCGGCGGCCGGTCATCGTATGAACGTCTTCCAGGACCCGGTAGGTCTCCCGTTCCGCCCCCGGTTTCCTCTCGTCCCGCGCGGGCACCCAGTCGACGGGCTGTGCCTCCTCAGGATCCAGGACTGCGTAGAACTCGTCCTTGATCTGCGCGGCCGGGACGGGCGCGATGAACTCCACCCCGGCCTGAAGCAGGGCGGTGATGTTGGAGTAGGACACCAGCTTGGAGTCGGCGACCATCAAGAACTCGTGGGTGCCGGCCATCGCTTTGAGGTCTTTCATCGCTCCGACGACCTGGCTGACCTCGGCCGCGGCGCCGTCGAAGACCCGGGAGTGCACGGGGATACCGCCGTCGGCGGACACCGCGAGCCCGGCCTGGACCTGTTTCAGGTCCAGGCGCCGGTCTTTGGGATGCCCGTTGCAGGCGATGAGCGGGTACCGCTCGTCCTGGTCACCGGCGGGGAAGGCGCCATGGACGGACATGCTGGTCATGTCCCAGTGCAGCCGGGAGACGTCGATCCCGAACTCAGTGATGGCCCGGGCACCGACGGTGCCCGCGATGACCTCCAGCTTCGGGGCGATCGCGTCCAGCGCGCGGGCCAGACGGTCGTCGTTGAGCAGGTCCGGTGTGATGCCGAAGACCTCCTCCACCGCCCAGGTGCGGGCCCAGTCCCCGACCCGCACCAGCGGTGCGGGCGAGGTCAGCCGGTTGGCCACCAGTGCCTCGATGACCTGTCCGTGGGTCAGATGGGCGCTCGCGCCGCCCGGACACACCTCATCGACGACCCCGGCAACATCCAGCCGGCGCAGAAACTCGGCAGCGACAGGCAGAGCGCCCAGACGCTTCTCCACCACGGATGTCACCACGCACTCAAAGCGCTGGCGCTGGGACCGTGGCCGCGGGGACCGGGAAGTCATCGACACACCCGGACCAACGCCACACCACCGGTCCGGGACACTCCCGGACCGGTCACACCATACGAATCAACGACCCGCGAAGTACGGGACTAGAAGGGGAAGTGGCCGCGCCCGTGCTGGACCGAGATCCACTTCTGGGTGGTGAAGGCCTCCACCGTCGCGTCGCCGTTCAGCCGGCCCAGCCCCGAAGCCTTCTCCCCGCCGAACGCGGCGAGCGGCTCGTCCCCGATGGTGGAGTCGTTGACGTGGATCATCCCCGTCTCGATGCGCTGCGCGAACCGGACCCCGCGCTC
>NZ_JBHWVJ010000174.1:0-2054 GCF_042736725.1 Streptomyces sp. NPDC060028
AGGACGAACATGGGATCGCCTAACGGAAGAGATCTTCCTACGGCGACGGAGGCCCCGTAGTAGTCGCCGGAGTAACGACCGGCCAAGGAGAACGGGAAAGCCGTTCACATCGGGCGAAGGGGGCCAGGTGATCGGACACCACAGAGTCGGGAGGTATGCGAAATGCAGAGTGCCGAAGCGGTGCTGGGTGTCCTCCGTGAGCGCGGCAGGCGCGGCCTGCCATGCAATGAATTGTATCGACAACTTTTCAACCCGCAGTTGTATCTGCTGGCCTACGGACGCCTTTACTCCAACAAGGGGGCAATGACGCCGGGGGCCAACGGGGAGACCGTGGACGGCATGTCGCTGGGCAAAATCGAGCACGTCATCGACGCGTTGCGCCACGAGCGCTACCGGTGGAGCCCAGCCAGAAGGGTCTACATCCCCAAGGGGCGGGGCAGTACGAAGTTGCGCCCGCTCGGTCTGCCGCCGTGGTCGGACAAGCTTGTCGGCGAAGTGATCCGCCTGCTTCTGGAGGCGTATTACGAGCCGACCTTCTCCGGCTCGTCGCACGGTTTCCGTCCGCGTCGAGGTTGCCACACCGCATTACGCGATGTGGCACACACCTGGACGGGGACGGTCTGGTTCATCGAGGGTGACATTGCCCAGTGCTTCGACCGCCTTGACCATTCGGTCATGCTTCGAATCCTGGGCGAGAAAATCCACGACAACCGGTTCCTCCGGCTGGTGCGGAACATGCTCAAGGCCGGATACATGGAGGACTGGATCTGGAATGCCACGCACAGTGGAAGTCCGCAAGGCGGGGTAGTTTCGCCGATCCTGTCCAACATCTACCTGCACAAGATGGATGAATATGTCGAGAAGGTTCTGATTCCGAAGTACACTCGGGGAAGAGTCAGGAAGCCGAACCGTGCCTTTAAACGGGTATGGGCGGCAATGCAACGCGCCCGCGAGCGTGGCGACCACACCAAGGTGCGGGAGCTGCGGAAGCAACTCCACAGCATGCCCAGCATGGATTCTCAGGATCCCGGCTACCGGCGGCTGCGGTATGTGCGTTATGCCGATGACACCTTGCTCGGGTTCGCCGGACCAAAAGCAGAAGCAGAGGAAATCAAAGAGCATCTGGCGCACTTCCTGCGTGACGAACTCAAGCTGGAACTGTCGCCGGAGAAGACGCTCATCACGCATGCCCGTACCCAGGCGGCCAGGTTCCTCGGCTACCACATCAACGTGCACCACAACGACCGCAGGATCTCCGGCAGACGGCGCTCTGTCAATGGGACTATCGGTCTGCGTGTCCCTCGTTCGGTGGTATCTGCCAAGCAAGCGCAGTACATGAAGCGTGGCAAACCCACGCGTCGGCCCCAGCTGCTGAACCACGATGATCACGACATCATCAGCACCTACGGGTCCGAGTACCGCGGCGTCGTCCAGTACTACCTGATGGCCGGCGATGTCTTCCGACTCGCCCGGCTGCAATGGGTCATGGAGACCTCGATGCTGATGACGCTCGCCAACAAGCACCGCTCGTCGGTGTCGAAGATGGCCCGCAAATACGCGGCCACCACCGAGACACCGCACGGGCCACGCAAGTGCTTCGAGGCCCGCGTCGAACGCACCGGCAGGAAGCCACTGGTCGGACGGTTCGGCGGGATCCCGCTGCGACAGAACAAGAAGACGGTTGTCGCCGACCGTCGGCTGGCACCGGTCAGTACCAAGCGCAAGGAGCTGGTCACCCGGCTCCTCGCCGGACGATGCGAGTCATGCGGACGCATCGACGGGGTGGAAGTCCACCACGTCGCCAAGCTCGCTGACCTCGGAAAGCCAGGTCCCGACCGGCCACCGTGGGCAGATCTCATGGCCGCACGACATCGCAAAACTCTTGTGGTCTGCGGAAGTTGTCACGCGGACATCCACGGACGAAGGTCTGTCCCAGCACTCACGGAGTAGTCACTGGAGAGCGACGTGCGGTGAAAGTCGCATGCGTCGTTCGGGCTGGGGGCCGTGGGAAAAGGACCTGCTCAGCAGGCACCTCGCCGACGGCCCACCAGTAC
>NZ_JBHWVJ010000175.1:0-2003 GCF_042736725.1 Streptomyces sp. NPDC060028
GCCGGCGCCGGCGCCCTTGAAGACGTACGTCATCGGGTCGATGAACTTGCCGGCCTTGCCCGCGAAGGAGATCGCCTTCGCGGCCATGCCCGCCTTGCCCGCGGCCGAGGCGCCCCCACCCGCACCACCCGTGAAGACGGTCGTCAGCACGTTGAAGGTCACCGCGCCCGCCGCACGCGACGGATTGTGACCCCACTCGTCCCACGCCAGGAGAGCCTTGCCGGTCTCCTTCATCGCGGTCTTCGAATCACGCAGCCACGACGGAAGCTTCTCGTCGGGAACCGCCAGGAACATCGGACCCACACCCGGAATGGAGGTGATCGCCAAACCCGTCGCCAGCTTCGCAAGACCCGTCCAGGCCTGACCGGCCGCATCCCAGCCGGAGAACCCCACCAACGTGCCCAGGCCCTTGATCGTGCCCCACACACCATCGACGATGACACCCTTGCCGAAGTCGTAGGCGTGCTCCCACACCTGCCACCACGGAACCGACTCCTCGACCGCATCACCCCACGGCAACGACTTCGACGCCTTCAGCGCCTCCGCGTCATAGCCGTACATGTTGTCTTTGTTCGAGCCGTCGTTCTTGATCAGCGCCGGGCCACCCCACAACGCCACGATCTTCGCGTGCGCCGCCCGCTCCGCATCCTGGAACTGCGTCCACACCACGGCGATCTCATTACGGCGATCGAGGTTCTCCTCGATCAGATCGCCGTCCTCACGCCACTTGTCCTCATGCGAGATCTTCGTCTTGAACTTCGCCGCGTCCTCACGCAACCGGTCCAACTTCGCAACCAACGGCGTGATGTCATGCGCATACGTCGAAAGCGCACCCGAAATCACCTTCAGATCCGCCGTGAAATGCGAAGTCACATCCTGCACCGGCTTCGTCACCGCGAACAACTGCTCCGCCTCGGGAGCCTGATAGAACGCGGACAGACCACCAAACGTGGTGTGCACGTCGGAACCAGCCGTGGCGATCTTGGGACCGTCCCCGACCAGAGCCTTCGCCTTCGTCTCCAACTCGGCGAGATTCCCGGTGAAAACCGGCACCTCACCCGGATTGACCGGATCGTTGCTCACTTCGCGCCCCCAGCAGCCTCACGCAGCAGATCCAGACGCATGCTCTTCGCCGCGTCCTGGGCGTTCTTCGCCGCCTCCAGGTCACCCTCGCAATACTCCCGGGTCGCCTTCGCCGCACCCAGGATCGAGGCCTCGATCCGCTCCGCCATCGTCTTCAACTCAGGCTGCTTCTTCTCCAGGTACTGCGCCAACGCAGCACCCACCGGCCCCGTCGCCTTCTGCGACAACGGCGGCGCACCCACCGGCACCGGACCCTGAACATGCGTCTCGGCCATCGACCCCGGCACCGCAGTACCCGCCGCATGAGCCGCCGACGACATGTCCGCCACCAACGAGTTCAACGCCTTCTCCAACTCACCGGCCTTCGTACCCGTGAGCTGCAACTGACCCTGCACACCCTGCGGCTTGATGTCCCAAGACGTCACAACAATCCCCCGTACAACAAAACCCGGTAAAACCGGTCAGCCGATGTTGTCGACCGCGGCCTTGGCCCGCGAAACCGTCTGCTGCGCCGTCGCGTCGTTCTTCTCCAGCGTCGACTTCAACAACCGGATGATGTTCTTGACCTCCTGCGAGGCCCCGTTCCACCGCAACTCCTTGGCGTGGTAGTCATCCGCCACACCATCCGCCGCGAAATCACTCATCGCAGCCTTCACCTGCGCATCACGCGCCGCGATCACCTGCTCCAACCGGCCGATCACCGCACCGATGTTGCCCTGCGTCTCCGTCGACGCACCCAAGTCATACGACCGACGGTCAGTCCCAGCAGCCATCAACCATCACTCCCCGTGAGAAAACCAGCTTGATTAACGGCCACCGAAACGCGCCGCGTCGAAGTTCGCGCCCGCCATCTGCTGCCGCGCGTTCTCACCCTGCTCCTGGTCACCCGACCCGAACGCCTTGTCCATCCCCGACTGACC
>NZ_JBHWVJ010000176.1:0-1970 GCF_042736725.1 Streptomyces sp. NPDC060028
CCGCCGTTTACTGGGGCTTCAATTCGCACCTTCGCTTACGCTAAGCGCTCCTCTTAACCTTCCAGCACCGGGCAGGCGTCAGCCCCTATACTTCGCCTTACGGCTTCGCAGAGACCTGTGTTTTTGCTAAACAGTCGCCTGGGCCTATTCACTGCGGCTCTCTCGGGCTTGCACCCTAACAGAGCACCCCTTCTCCCGAAGTTACGGGGTCATTTTGCCGAGTTCCTTAACGAGAGTTCTCTCGATCACCTTAGGATTCTCTCCTCGCCTACCTGTGTCGGTTTGCGGTACGGGCACCTCTCACCTCGCTAGAGGCTTTTCTTGGCAGTGTGGAATCAGGAACTTCGCTACTATATTTCGCTCGCCATCACAGCTCAGCCTTATGGGAAACGGATTTGCCTATTTCCCAGCCTAACTGCTTGGACGCGGATATCCAATACCGCGCTTACCCTATCCTCCTGCGTCCCCCCATTGCTCAAATGGTGAGGAGGTGGTACAGGAATATCAACCTGTTGTCCATCGCCTACGCCTTTCGGCCTCGGCTTAGGTCCCGACTAACCCTGAGCGGACGAGCCTTCCTCAGGAAACCTTAGGCATTCGGTGGAGGGGATTCTCACCCCTCTTTCGCTACTCATACCGGCATTCTCACTTCTAAGCGCTCCACCAGTCCTTCCGGTCTGGCTTCACAGCCCTTAGAACGCTCTCCTACCACTGTTCGAAGAACAGTCCGCAGCTTCGGTGATACGTTTAGCCCCGGTACATTTTCGGCGCAGAGTCACTCGACCAGTGAGCTATTACGCACTCTTTAAATGGTGGCTGCTTCTAAGCCAACATCCTGGTTGTCTAAGCAACTCCACATCCTTTTCCACTTAATACACACTTTGGGACCTTAGCTGGCGGTCTGGGCTGTTTCCCTTTTGACTACGGATCTTATCACTCGCAGTCTGACTCCCAAGGATAAGTCATTGGCATTCGGAGTTTGACTGAATTCGGTAACCCGTTGGGGGCCCCTAGTCCAATCAGTGCTCTACCTCCAAGACTCTTACACTTAAGGCTAGCCCTAAAGCTATTTCGGAGAGAACCAGCTATCTCCAGGTTCGATTGGAATTTCTCCGCTACCCACACCTCATCCCCGCACTTTTCAACGTGCGTGGGTTCGGGCCTCCATCCAGTGTTACCTGAACTTCACCCTGGACATGGGTAGATCACCTGGTTTCGGGTCTACGACCACATACTCATTCGCCCTATTCAGACTCGCTTTCGCTGCGGCTCCGCCTCTTCAGCTTAACCTCGCACGGGATCGTAACTCGCCGGTTCATTCTACAAAAGGCACGCCATCACCCATTAACGGGCTCTGACTATTTGTAGGCACACGGTTTCAGGATCTCTTTCACTCCCCTTCCGGGGTGCTTTTCACCTTTCCCTCACGGTACTGGTTCACTATCGGTCACTAGGGAGTATTTAGCCTTGGGAGATGGTCCTCCCGGATTCCGACGGAATTTCACGTGTTCCGCCGTACTCAGGATCCACTCAGGAGAGAACGAAGTTTTGACTACAGGGCTGTTACCTCCTATGGCGGGCCTTTCCAGACCTCTTCATCTACCTCGTTCTTTTGTAACTCCGTACAGAGTGTCCTACAACCCCAAGAGGCAAGCCTCTTGGTTTGGGCTAATCCCGTTTCGCTCGCCGCTACTCAGGAAATCGCATTTGCTTTCTCTTCCTCCGGGTACTTAGATGTTTCAGTTCCCCGGGTCTGCCTTCCATACCCTATGTATTCAGGTAAGGATACTATCCCATTACGGGCAGTGGGTTTCCCCATTCGGAAATCTCCGGATCAAAGCTTGCTTACAGCTCCCCGAAGCATATCGGTGTTCGTCCCGTCCTTCATCGGCTCCTAGTGCCAAGGCATTCACCGTGCGCCCTTACTAACTTAACCTAAAATAAGGTTTATTTTTAAAACTACTTAAATG
>NZ_JBHWVJ010000177.1:0-1818 GCF_042736725.1 Streptomyces sp. NPDC060028
GGCCGGATCCCGGCTCCTGGCATTTATCTGCCCGGGTCCGCCCCGCGGGGACGGCGGGGCGGACCGGGGTTGCCTCAGGGCTGCTTCAGGACTGCTCCCGGGCTGCTCCCGGGCTACTTCGGCATCAGGACCGTGTCGACGATGTACACCGTGGCATTGGAGGTGCGGACGTTGCCGCAGACGACGTTGGAGGTGTTGTCGACCCGGTACGCGTCACCCGAACCGGCCGTGGTCACCCTGCCCTTCTCCAGGGTTTCGAAGGATCCGTTCTCCAACTGCCTGGGGGTGAGCTGTTGCCCGACGACGTGGTGCGTGAGGATCTTGGTCAGGGTGGCCTTGTCGGCGAGGACCTTGTCGAGGTCGGCCTTCGGGATCTTCGCGAAGGCCGCATTGGTCGGCGCGAACACGGTGATGCCCTTGGCGTTGTTCAGGGTGTCGACCAACCCGGCCTGCTTGACCGCCGCGACCAGGGTGGACAGCGCCGGGTTGTTCGACGCGGCCGTGGCGACCGGGTCCTTGGCCATGCCGTCGAAGCTGCCCGCGCCTTCCGCGGGGACCCCGGCGCAGGCGGGACCGAAGGGCTCGTCCGCCGTCACCGGCGCCTCGGCGGCCGGTGCGGCCGGTGCGGCCGCCGAGTACTCGCTCTCCTCGGAGCAGGCGGCCAGCCCGAGCGGCAGCACGGCCGCCGTGGCGACGGCGAGGGCGGTACGGCGGATACGAAGGGTGTTCATCGCGTTCTCCAAGGGAAAGGGAGGGGTGGGTGACATGCGAGGGAAGGAAGTTCGGGGCCGGTCAGCCGGCCGTGACGAAGACGCTGTGCCAACCGCTCGCGCCGTCGGGGACGGTGCGGCTGCGCCGCTCCGTCTGCACCTCGCCGGCGCCGTCGGTCGCCCGTACCGTCAGGTGGTGGCCGCCCGGGGCGCTCTTCCAGGGGAGGGACCACTGGCGCCAGGTGTCGGAGGTGTCCTGCTCGGCGAGCCGGGCCTCTTCCCACGGGCCGTCGTCGACCCGGAGCTCGACCCGGGTGATCCCGCGGTGCTGGGCCCACGCGACCCCGGCGACCATGACGGTCCCGGGCGGCGTCCGGGCGAAGGGCTTGGGGGTGTCGATCCGGGCCTGGGTCTTGACCGGGGCCTTCGGGGCCCACTGCCGCCTGACCCAGTACGGGTCGTAGGCGTCGAAGGTGGTGAGCTCGATGTCCTCGATCCACTTGCAGGCCGATACGTAGCCGTACAGGCCGGGGACCACCATCCGGACCGGGAAACCGTGGTCGAAGGGCAGCGGCTCCCCGTTCATCCCGACGGCGAGCAGCGCGTCCCGGCCGTCCATGACGTCCTCGACGGGGGTGCCGAGCGTCATCCCGTCCACCGACCGGGCCACCAGCTGATCTGCGGGGCCGCCCGCCGACGGCGGCCGCACCCCGGCCTCCCGCAGCACGTCGGCCAGCCGTACGCCGAGCCAGCGCGCGTTGCCCGCGTACGGGCCGCCGACTTCGTTCGACACGCAGGTCAAGGTGATGTCCCGCTCGATCAGCTTCCGGCCGAGCAGTTCCTCGAAGGTGAAGGTGCGCGGGCGGTCGACGCCCTTTCCGTGGATGCGCAGCCGCCAGGCACCCGCGTCCACCCTGGGCACCAGCAGCGCGGTGTCGACCCGGTAGAAGTCCGCGTTGGACGTGGTGAAGGCGCTGACCCCGGGAATCCGCAACTGCGCCCCGGGCGGAACGGGCGCCCCCGGCGAGGCGGGCGCGGGCAGTCGTACGGCCTCCCGCGAGGCGGCCGCACCCCGGCCGCGCCGGCCGGTCACGGCCCGGCCCAGGGC
>NZ_JBHWVJ010000178.1:0-1679 GCF_042736725.1 Streptomyces sp. NPDC060028
GAGCAGGGCCTCAACCCTCCCGAGGTCGTCCGCATCAAGACCCAGGAGTACCAGGCCCGCAGTGACGTCCTGGCCCGCTTCCTGGAGGAGCGGACGATCGCCAACCCGCACACCACCATCAAGGCCCGCGACCTTTTCACCGCATGGGCCTCCTGGTGCCACGCGAGCGGCGAGCAGGCGAGCTCGGAGGTCGCGTTCGCCGAGTCGATGGCACACCGCGGATACACGAAGAAACGGGGCAGTGCGGGACAGGTCTACAGCGGACTCATGCTCGCCGGGGCTGACGACGACGAGTAACCCAGCAGCACAGCTAAGCGCCCTCACTGAACCACCGGTGGGGGCGCTCTGCTGTCGCCACTCAAAAACGCTCTGACCTGCGGAAGTGTAGGGTTGTGACGGGTTTCCCGTTAATCCTCCATGTGTGCATGCATGGAGAGTTTCGGAAAAGCCTGCACAACCCTACACTCCGGTTGCCTAGGGCAACCGAAACCGGCCCGCGGACGGACACCGGGCTCGTCCGTCGACCGGCCTCGCCCGGGGGGTGGGTGGCCCCCAGAGCAGCCACCCACCCCCCGCCGCTGCGGCTGCGGTGCTTGCGGTCGTCCGGCGGGTGCCGCTCGAAGGTCGTGCGGCGTAGCCGCTCCGCTCTGTCCTGACCCGCAGACAACGGCGGCCCCAGCGCTGGTCAAGGTCGGTGCCGAGCGCGGCATCATCGCGGAGGCGCTGGACACCGCCGGGTGCACCACGGCCTGACCCGCAGCGCTCAACGGACCGCAGTGGCATGGCGGGCGGGTGACGTGCGGCAGGCGGCGGGCCGCGCCCGGCGGCGGTCGGGAGGCCGGTCACGGCCGGTTCGGCCGTCGCCGGTGAACGCGTGGCCCGCAGGGAGCCGCACCCGGAGCGTCGGGCGCGGCCGCGCCCGTCCCTTGTCGTCCATCCCTGTCAGTGGGCCGCGCTAGGGTGGAGCCGCTTTGGTAGAGCACGCGCCGGCCCTCATCCCTCGTTACCCGGGGATGGGGGCCGACGCATGAGGGGCGTCCGGAAACGAAGGCTTGTGAGACGACTGTGTCGACAGCCGCCCGGGCGCCGTACAGCGTTCACAACCCGTCTCAGAAGCTGCGAGTCCCGACGCTGTTCTGAGACCGTTTCTGAGACGATCGGCGGCATGTCGACCGCCGCGCACAACCTCGTAGGCCTGGCCCGCGTCTCCACGGACGGCCAGGACGCACAACTACAGCGGGACGCGCTGACCGAGGCAGGATGCGGCCGCATCTTCGAGGAGAAGGTGTCCACGCGGAAGGCGGACCGGCCAGGCCTGGCGGCGGCCCTGGACTACCTCCGCCCGGGCGACACCTTGTGCGTGTGGAAGCTGGACCGCCTCGGCCGCTCGGTCAAGGACGTGCTCACGATCGCCGACGACCTCCACGAGCGCGGGATCAGTGTGCGGATCCTGACCGGCAAGCTCGCGGGCAGCTACATGCCGAGCGGCGAGGGAAAGTTCTTCTTCACGATGATGGCCGCGTTCGCCGAGCTGGAACGCGACATCATCCGCGAGCGCACGATGGCCGGCCTTGCCGCGGCCCGGGCCCAGGGCCGCGCCGGCGGCCGCCCGACGGTGATGGATCCGGATCGGCTCGCCGCAGCCCGGGCCCGCCACGCCAACGGCGAGAGCCCTACGC
>NZ_JBHWVJ010000179.1:0-1660 GCF_042736725.1 Streptomyces sp. NPDC060028
AAGACATCTCATGTCGTCGGTAGGTCAAGTAGGCGCTCAGGCGGCGAGCTCCAGGGGTGCCGCGAAAGCACGATCGGGGTCGAATAGCGTGCGGCGTTGCAGGCAGTGGTAGAGGCAGCCGAGCAGTTTGTTGAACAGGTTCCTGAGAGCTGCCGTATGGCGCTCTCCACCAGCGCGCCGCCGGTCGTAGTGGGCGCGTGGAGCCTGCGTGCGAAGGGCTGCGAAGGCCCACATGTGCCCGGCTGAGGCAAGCCGCTGATTCTTGACGGTCCGTGCCACCACTACGTGGCTGCGCCCGGAGGCCCGCGTGATAGGAGCCGCTCCCGCGTACGCCTTCATGGCGCGGGCATCTGCAAAGCGTTCGCGGTCATCTCCGAGTTCGGCGAGAATTCGCGCTCCGGAAAGTACAGACAGCCCAGGGAAGCTGGCGATGATTTCGGCATCTGGGTGCGCGAGGAATGCCTCCTCCGTCGCCGCCGCGAGCTGAGCGGCGCTGTTGCATGAGGCATCGACCTGGCGGATGAGCGCCACTGCCTGGTGCCCCAAGGCCTGCTCGACCTGCGGCAGCTGCCGCAGGTAGTCCGCGCGGAAGATTGCCCGAAGCCGCTCGACCTCAGCCTCGATTCCGCAGCGTGGACGCTCGCCCCGCTTGAGCAACGCACGCAGCTGGCTGCGGGAGAGCTTGGCAGCGTCGGCCGGCGTGGGTGCAGCGGTGAGAATCACGCGGGCACGTGGAGAATCGAGTCCCGGTTTGCCGGCGCCGTGGAAGGCGATGAGAGCGGCTGGGTAGTACTCGCGCAGGTGCGACCGGAGCCGGTTCATCATCTGTTGCCGGTCCCAGATGGCGTCCTGGTGAGCGCGGGCCAGGACAGCGACGGCCTGCCCGGCCTCGCTGTCGTCGGGAAGGGGGCGGTGAGCGTGCCGGTCGGTCCGAAGGATATTTGCTAGAACACGGGCGTCCGCTGCATCGGACTTGGCCCGGGAGACGCTCGCGCGATCGCGGTATCGGGCCGCGGCCAGTGGGTTGATTGCGTAGACCTGTCGGCCGGTTGCCCGCAGGCCGGCAACGAGGAGGCCACGTGGCGTCTCGATAGCAACGGGGATCGGATGCTCTGCGGAGTCACCATGCCTGGTCAAGAGTTCGATCAGTGCGTGGAAGCCGGCACTGTCGTCGCTGATCCGTAGCTTGGCGACCTGGGATCCGTCCTGGTCGACCAGGGCTATGTCGTGGTGCCCCTCCGCCCAGTCAATTCCGCAGAAGATCTCGCTTAACACTGTGCCTCCCTCTCAACCTGCAGGTCGATCCCATGCGGAGCACGCGGCGCTCTAATAGAAGTGCTCTGGGCACGCCATCTCATGAGCCGTTCGTGTCTCCAGCGACCGGCAGGGACCTCGGTCTGTTGGAGAGCTCATCGGCTCGCGAACTGTTGAGAGGTCGGCCCCTGCCGGCGGGCTGAGGACATGAAAGCTGGTGATAATCGAGCCTCTGCCGGGCGGGACCGGTCTTTGACGAGAGGTCAAGGCCACGGAACTACCGAAGGTCTCCGCCCGGCAGGGCGCGGGCGAGGCAGGGCCGGTCCCCGAAGGGCGGCAAGCCTCGACCTCGCCTGGTGGCCCTTGCACTCACGCGCCTGGGTTCACCGATGACCTATTAGAACTA
>NZ_JBHWVJ010000180.1:0-1561 GCF_042736725.1 Streptomyces sp. NPDC060028
CTAGGACTTGTCCGGCCGATCATGAGCGGAGCCAGATGGTGAGGGCTGCGGCGGTTGCGGTGCCAAGGTAGACGTAACGGCGCTTGTCGTAGCGGGTAGCCACCGCCCGGTGCTGCTTGAGCCGGTTGATGGCCCGCTCAACGGTGTTGCGCTTCTTGTACCGCTCTTCGTCGAAACCCGGTGGACGTCCGCCGCGTGAACCTTTGCGCAGGCGGGCGGCCTGGCTGTCGGTCTTCTCGGGAATCGTGTGCCGGATGCTCCGTTGCCGCAGATAGTCGCGGCACGGCCCGTTGCTGTATGCCTTGTCGGCCGCAACGCTGTCCGGCTTCTTGCGCGGCCTGCCTGGCCCGAGCTTCGGGACGCGGATCTTTTCCAGAACCGGTTTGAACTGCGTACAGTCCGCCCGCTGACCTGGTGTGACGATCAGGGACAGCGGGCGGCAGCGGCCGTCCGCGCTCAGGTGGAGCTTGGTGGTGAACCCGCCGCGCGAGCGGCCCAGGCCCTCACCTCCCGCACCACCTCCACCAGGCGGGCGTGCAGGCTCTGCCACGGCGTTTCGTCCTGATGTTCTAGCCCTTGAGGCGGGGGCCGGCGGCGGGTCAGTGCGGGCACCCGCCGCGTGCTGATGCGCCCGCACGATGGTGGAATCGACCGAGACGTCCCAGTCGATCTCACCAGCCGCATCCGCCGCGGCCTGGACCTGCTGCAGCAGTCGCTCCCACGTCCCGTCGGCCGACCACAGCCGGTGCCGTTCGTAGACGGTCTTCCACGGCCCGAAGCGTTCAGGCAGGTCACGCCACTGAACGCCGGTCCGCACCCGGTGCAGAATCCCATCGATCACCTGCCGGTGATCCCGCCATCGGCCACAACGCCTGTTGCTGACCGGTAGGAAGGGCCGCAGCCGTTCCCACTCGGCATTACTCAGATCACCCCGCCCCATGACGGGAGGAACGACCTGACCACACGTCGGTCACAAGATCACACGAACCCTGATCCCTACTCCGTGACGAAGGGTGTGTATCCGACCGGGACCTCGCTCACCTGAAGGTCGGAGAAGACCAAGGTCAGGTTGTGTGCGTTGGTCTCAATGCGTACCTCATGGAAGTCGATCCCGACGGCCTTCGACCAGCGGCGGGTCGCCTCCGACTCAGGGAGAAGCTTGGCTCCCGGGTAGAGGTCATGCCACTTCACGCCCCAGACGTATCCATCAAGGTCGACACCGGTTTCGTGGTCGATGAGCCGGTCGTCCAAAGAGACCCGCCAGGTCTCCGCCGACACCGACGTCTCACAACGGGCCTCAACGCAGTACTGGAAGAGATACCGCAGGTGGGATGGCGTGATACCGGTACGAGGAGCAGCCGTCGCGTAGACGATGACCTCGTAGTCGCGCATGTAGTTGGTGTATCCGTGGTGCACAACAGCCTGATCGAAGGTCTCGTCCAGCATCTGTTCAAGTACGGCGGTATCCATGCCTCCTTCTACCTCACTCGACGAGACCTTCGACAACGAGATACACGGGTGTCAAACGCCATAGCCTCAAAGATCGACCGGACAGGTCCTA
>NZ_JBHWVJ010000181.1:0-1510 GCF_042736725.1 Streptomyces sp. NPDC060028
TTTCCTCCGGGCGCTTCCTTCGTTCTTGTGTCTCCGACTCTATCAGACTCTTTCGTGTCCGATTCCCGGTCGAAGCGGGTTCGCTTTCCAGTTCCTGCGCTTTCGCGCTTTCCCTTTCCGGCGATTCCGACTCTATCAGAAGTTTTCCACCGGATTTCCCGGCTTCAGGTTCCTGAATGAGGAGTCGAAGGCCCCCCGTTCAGAATTCACTTCCTGGGGGATGCTGCCGAGCTCTTCAGCTCCAGGCAACCGTTTGACTCTACATCACGCCGGAGGAGGGAGTCAAAACGCGGTGCTGCCGCCGCCTTCGCTGTCGGCTGGTCGCGGTTCGGTGGCGGCTGCTGTCACATACGGGAGGGGCGGCGGGTCAGAGGGGTGTCGGAAGCAAGAACCCCGTAAGACCCCTGATCGGAGCACCTCTGATGTCGACCGCCTACGTGATCGTGACCCTGTTCGGCGCGCTGCTGGCCGGTTTCTCGGCCGGCTCGGTCTTCTTCAACGCCAAGTGGGTCGTCGAGCCGCTCACCGAGTACGGCGTCCCGCGCACCTGGTGGACCTGGCTCGGCGTCGCCAAGGCCGCCGGGGCCGTGGGCCTCCTCGTCGGACTGGCGGTCCAGCCGATCGGGATCGCCGCCGCGGTCGGCCTGGTCCTCTACTTCACCGGCGCCGTCATCACCGTGATCCGCGCCCGCTCGTACGCCCACATCCCCTTCCCCCTCATCTACGCCGCCCCCGCGGTCGCAGCACTCGCCCTCATAGGTTGACGCGCTTGAGGTACACCCGGCTGCGGTGGGGGATGGTCTGGTACCAGACCATCAGGTGCTCGTCCTCGTACGTACGCAGTCGCATCGGGTGCGGGTCCTCGTAGAGGCTGCCGTCCTTGGGGTCGATGGCCATCGCCGCCAGGTCGACCAGGCCGTCCATCACGGCGGTGACGAGCTTCTGGTGTTCCACGGACATGTCACCGAGGACCCACAGTCGGCTGGGATCGCACTCCCAGGCCCAGCCGCTGTCGTTCTCGACTCCCTCGCCGCGCAAGGTCACTGGCCGATCTCCCGCTGGGCCTCGGCGAGGATGCGGCTGCTGGTCTCCATCGCGGCCCGGAACTCCGGTTCCGTCGCAGTGGGGTCGCCCGCGATACGTTCCGCGTCGTGGAGCGCGGCCGACCGCGCCGGCCAACGGTGGATGGCCACATGGGTGGCCCACTTGATCAGGAAGAACCGCAACGGGTTGATGGCGCCGGTCTCCGCGGCCCGGTCGAACGCCTCGTTGCACTCCTTGTCCAGCACGGCGAGGCTCGGCATGTCGATCCGTCGCACGGCGTCCCGCAGGGCTTCCCGCGTCATGGCCGGCTGGGGGATGAGCGGTCCGCCGTCTTCCAGCTGCTCTGCTGTCATGGTGTCCTCCAGGGGAACGCGGCCAGGATACCCAGCCGTGCCTCGAGAACCCCCCGTAAACGCAGAAAAGCCCCGCACCATTAAAGGTGCGGGGCTTTCCCACAATGATTGTT
>NZ_JBHWVJ010000182.1:0-1494 GCF_042736725.1 Streptomyces sp. NPDC060028
GAAAGGATTCCCAATGAAGTTGTCAAGCCCGCGCGGTGACTCGCTGTGAGCGTGTCAGCCCAGTGCGACGGGGCTTGGTGGCGCGGTGATCTCGAAGGCGCGGCCATCGCGTATGAGGGCCCACAGGACGTTCAGGCGGCGGCGAGCCAGAGCGATGACGGCCTGGCGGTGGCCTTTGCCCTCGGCTCTCTTGCGGTCGTAGAACGCCTTCGACGTGGGGCAGCACCTGGCGGCGACCATCGCGGACATGTAGAAGACCCGCAGCAGACGTCGGCAGTAGCGGCGTGGCCGGCGCATGTTGCCGCTGATCCGTCCGGAGTCCTTCGGGACCGGGGCCAGGCCGGCGACTCCGGCCAGGCGGTCGGAGCTGCCGAAGACGCTCATGTCCCCACCGGTGTGGGCGATGAACTCGGCGCCCAGGACGGGGCCGAGGCCGGGCATGCTCAGGATGACCTCGGCGTGCGGGTGGTCGCGAAACCGGCCCTCGATCAGGGCGTCGGTCTCGGCGATCTCCTCATCGAGGGCCATCACCTCCCTCGCGAGCTTGGCCACCACAGCGGCGGCCATTCTCTCCCCGGGCACGGTGGTGTGCTGGGCCTCGGCAGCCTCCACCGCGGTGGCCGCGACGAGCTCGGAGTTGCGGACCTTGCGGTTCTTCAGCCACGTCGCGAGCCGGTTCTTGCCGATCCGCCGCAGGGCCGCCGGGGTCTGGTAACCCGTCAGCAGTACCAAGGACGCCTTCGACGTCTTGTAGTCGAAAGCCCGCTCCAGAGCCGGGAAGTACTCCAGCATCTGGGCCCGCAGACGGTTGATCGCCCGGGTGCGGTCGGCGGCAAGGTCCAAGCGACGCGAGGTGAGAATCCGCAGGTCGACGGCGATGTCGTCGCCGCGGTGCACCTGCTGGAGGTCACGGCGCATGCGGGCCTGGTCCGCGATGACGAAGGCGTCCTTCGCGTCCGTCTTCCCGTCGCCCCGGTAGGAGCCGGAGGCGTGGTAGACCGTGCGGCCGGGGATATAGAGGACCTCCTGGCCGTTGTCGGTCAGCAGCGCGATCATCAGCGCCGCCCCGCCGGCGTTCAGGTCGATCGCCCAGGTCACCGAGCCGCCCTCGCTCAGCGCGAGGACATCGCCGATCAGTTTGAGCAGTGCGGTCTCGTCGTTGGCCACCCGCCGCGACAGCTTCCGCGTGCCGTCGGCGTCGATCACCACGCAGTGATGCTCCGCTTTGCCCGCGTCCGTTCCGGCCCACAGTTCGGGCACGGCCACCTCCGAAGTCGTTCCAGTACCGGTCCCAGCAGACGACCTCGCCAGCGTGTCCTTACCAAGCGATCTTGTCGCGCGCATCCCAATGAGTGGTCGAGTCGTCGCGGGATGCCGGGCGGCCAATCCTTTCAAGCCACCAAAGGGCTGGACCCCACTTGCCACACCCGGCATCCCTGGGTCTCCCGATCCTACGAGTGACCGGAATCAACCCACCAACAACGTAAGGACCCC
>NZ_JBHWVJ010000183.1:0-1475 GCF_042736725.1 Streptomyces sp. NPDC060028
CCGCGGGAGGCGGTGGTGCGCTTGGGGCGTTCGGATACGGGTGCGGTGATGGTGACGGGTATGCCGGAGGGGGCTTGGGCGCCGGTGATGCGGGTGAGGGCTTCGTCGCCGGAGTGGACCTGGGTGGTCTGCGGGACGATGCCGGCGGCCTGCATGAGGCGGGTCATGTCGCGGCGCTGGTTGGGGGTGACCAGGGTGACGACGCTGCCGGATTCGCCGGCGCGGGCGGTGCGGCCGCCGCGGTGGAGGTAGTCCTTGTGGTCGGTGGGCGGGTCGACGTTGACGACGAGGTCGAGGTTGTCGACGTGGATGCCGCGGGCGGCGACGTTGGTGGCGATGAGGACGGTGACGTGTCCGGTCTTGAACTGGGCCAGGGTGCGGGTGCGTTGGGGCTGGGATTTGCCGCCGTGCAGGGCGGCGGCGCGGACTCCGCTGTTGAGGAGGTCCTGGGTGAGGCGGTCGACGGCGTGCTTGGTGTCGAGGAACATGATCACGCGGCCGTCGCGGGCGGCGATCTCGGTGGTGGTCCGCTGCTTGTCGGCGCCGTGGACGTGCAGGACGTGGTGTTCCATCGTGGTGACCGCGCCCTGGGAGGGGTCCACGGAGTGGACGACGGGGTCGGTGAGGTAGCGGCGGACCAGGAGGTCGACGTTGCGGTCCAGGGTGGCGGAGAACAGCATCCGCTGGCCTTCGGGGCGTACCTGGTCGAGGAGGGCGGTGACCTGGGGCATGAAGCCCATGTCGGCCATCTGGTCGGCTTCGTCGAGGACGGTGATGGCGACCTGGTTCAGCCTGCAGTCGCCGCGGTCGATGAGGTCCTTGAGCCGGCCGGGGGTGGCCACGACGATCTCGGCGCCGTTGCGCAGGGCGTTGGCCTGGCGGCCGATGGGCATGCCGCCGACGACGGTGGCCAGGCGCAGCTTGACGGCGCGGGCGTAGGGGGTGAGGGCGGCCGTGACCTGCTGGGCGAGCTCACGCGTCGGTACGAGGATCAGCGCGAGCGGCTGACCTGACTCGGCGCTCTGGCCGGCCGTACGGGCCAGCAGGGCGAGGCCGAAGGCGAGGGTCTTGCCGGAGCCGGTGCGGCCGCGGCCCAGGACGTCGCGGCCGGCGAGGGTGTTGGGCAGGGTGGCGGCCTGGATCGGGAACGGCGTGGCCATGCCCTCGCGGCTGAGCGTGGTCAGCAGCCCGGCCGGCATGTCGAGATCGGCGAACGCCTCGACCGCGGGCAGCGCGGGAGTGATCGTCTTCGGCAGGGCGAACTCACCCTGCACCGCGGCGGGTCGCCGGCCGTAGCCGCCGGAACGGCTCGGAGCTCCGGAGCGGCTCGGACCTCCGGAACGGCTCGGAGCGGATGAAGCGAAGCGGCTGCCCCGGCCCGAATCGGATCCGGAGCCGAAACCGGAGCCGAAAGCGGGGCCGCCGGTGCGGCCGCGGGTGCGAGAGGAGCGGTTGTTCGTACGTGTGGGGTTCAT
>NZ_JBHWVJ010000184.1:0-1436 GCF_042736725.1 Streptomyces sp. NPDC060028
GGTGTGGTCCACGCTCCGGGACGCGGCCGTACACGGGCCCGCAGTTCACCGGCTGATCGCCCGGGCGCGGGCCTACCTCGACCACGCGTAAGCACATCGGAGAATCGCCGGACCGGCGGCGCGAATATTCGAGAATCACGGCGGACGTTGATTCGCCCGCGTCCCTACTGACTTCGGCTTTTCAAGGTGAGGCTGGTGCGTCGAGGGTGAGGCCGGTGCCGGCTATGAAGCCGTCGAGGGTGTGGGGCCGGTATTGAAGGCGTTTGAGCCGGTTGCGGACGAGTGCTTCGAGGCGGTCGAGTGCCATGACGGCGAGGTTGGCGAGGCTGCGTTTGACGTGGGCCCACACCCATTCAACGGGGTTCAGGTCGGGTGAGTAGGCGGGCAGCAGGAAGACCGTCAGCCACTCACGCTCTGCCACGAATTCCTGCATCCTGCGGGAGACGTGGGTGTTGAGCCGGTCCCAGACCAGCACGATCGGCGCCCTGACCAGCTGATGGACACCGTCGAGCAGAGCGATGAAGTCCCGCTCGCCCATACTGCGACGTGTTCCTTTGCCGGCGGGGTGGGTCCGCAGGCGGTGACACAGCCGAGTCCGGGAGCCTGGCCGCATCGCGATCAGGCCGGCCACCGACAGCCGTCCCGAGCGGCGCCCGCTGACCGTCACGACCGGGGTGATGCCGCGCCGGCCCCAGGTCCGTCCCCGGGGCGGCCGTCGGGTGAAGCCGGCTTCGTCCTCGAAGCAGACGTAGCCCCCGCTGGCCGCCCGGGCCCTTTTACCTCCGCCCAGGTCGCCTCCCGCCACGTGCTCACGGCCTGCTCGTCGCGTTCGGCGACCCGCCGCGCGGGCACCTGCGGGGAGAACCCGAGCCGGTGCATCAACCGGGTGGCACCCGAGACGCTGTAGGAGATGTGGAACTTCCTGCCGATCAGCGTGACCACCCTCGAAGCGGTCCACACCTGGTCCTCGACCCAGCCGTGCGCGGCCGGCCCCTCCTCCAGATACACGGCCAGCTTCTCCAGACACCGCGAGGACAGACGGCACCGCGACCCGCTCGGACCGCGGGAGGCCAGAGCCTGAACACCGCCGTCCCGCCACAACTGGTGCCACTGATAAGCCGACTTCACGCTCACCCGCAGCCGCCGTGCGACTTCCGACGGCTTGACCTTCTGCTCGAACAGTTCAGCCGCCTGCATCCGTACCGTCTCGCGCCGCTGACGTCCTGTCGGAGTCAGCCCGCCCCCATCCGCATATCTCACACACCACGAATACAGTCACCCACCCACACCCATCAGGAACTTCGCAACGATTCACCCCAACGAGCTCAAGTCAGTAAGCGACGGCGGGCCGGTGGCCGGCCACGGCTTCGTCCGGCTCGGGGGATGCAACGCGGCCTTCGCCAACCGGCTCGCCGAAGTCATCGCCGCAGGTGCCG
>NZ_JBHWVJ010000185.1:0-1384 GCF_042736725.1 Streptomyces sp. NPDC060028
CCTAGTACTGCAACGGCGTTTGGCGTGACTGGTGGCCAGGTTGGTCGTTGGTCTGGTTATGGGTGGGGTACTTGGTGATGTGAGGGCGTGGGCAGCGGGTCTGGGTGAGGTGCATGAGCGGTTCGTGCACCGGTTTGCCCGGTCGGAGCCGCGTGAGTCGGCGCTGGCGTATATGCGGGGACTGATTTCTGCGCTGGAGCGGAAGAACGGCTGGACGCTCGCCGAGGAAGCAGGGCATTCGGCTCCCGACCGGATGCACCGGCTGCTGAACCGGTGCGACTGGGACGCTGATGAAGTCCTCGACGACGTCCGCGATTACGTCGTCGAGCATCTCGGTGACGCGGGTGCGGTGCTGATCTTGGACGACACCGGCTTCCTGAAGAAGGGCGTCCGCTCGGCCGGCGTCCAGCGCCAGTACTCGGGAACGGCGGGGCGCACGGAAAATTGCCAGGTCGGTGTCTTCCTCGCCTATGCCGGTGCCCGCGGCCGCACGCTGATCGACCGCCGCTTGTATCTGCCCACGTCATGGACCGATGACCGGGAACGATGCCGGACCGCGGGCATTGAGGACGCGACCGTCTTCGAGACGAAAGTGGTCATCGCCAAAGCCATGGTCCGCCGGGCGATCACGGAGAAGATCCCGTTCCGCTGGGTGACCGCGGACGCCGCCTACGGCTTCTCCAAAGGCTGGCGGACCGAGCTCGAGCGGGCTGACGTCTTCCACGTCATGGCCACCACCCGCCACGACACCGTCGTCACACGCTGGGCCATCGACCACCCCGTTCACGACCTGTTCAACGGGCTGCCCCGGCAGAAGTGGAAGCGCCGTTCCTGCGGGAACGGCGCCCACGGCCCGCGGGTCTATGACTGGGCCAGGGTGGAAGTCCGTCCCTGGCACCGTGAGGACCGCCAGCACTGGGTGATCGCCCGCCGAAGCGTCAGCCGGCCCGACCAGATCTCCTACTACATCGCGTACTGTCCGGCCGAAACGACCCTCGACGAGCTCATCCGCGTCGCCGGCAGCCGGTGGGCGATCGAGGAATGCTTCCAGACCGCTAAGCAGGAATGCGGCCTGGACGACTACCAGGTCCGCCGCTACCCCGGCTGGCACCGCCACATCACCCTCGCCATGGCCGCCCACGCCTGCCTCACCGTCCTGAAGGCCCGCGAGGCCGACACGGGGAAAGCAGAAACGGATCCTCCCAGCTCATACCCCTCACCCTCCCCGAAATCCGACGCCTGATCACCCGCCTCACCCAGCGCCGACCATCACCCGTCCAACACGTCCTGCACTGGTCGAACTGGCGCCGCAGACGCCAGTTCCAGGCCCGCATCAGCCACTACAAACGACGCGGCCACACACCACCAGAAGCTGCCAACCAGT
>NZ_JBHWVJ010000186.1:0-1355 GCF_042736725.1 Streptomyces sp. NPDC060028
GGGGCCTCCCCCTGAGTGGTGGACACGCTGATACTGGATCTGCTTGATCCGGAGGAAGCGAGAAGACCGCCGATGGCGATGAAGGATTACTCGGACGAGTTCAAGGCCGATGCCGTGGCCCTGTACGAGTCCACACCCGGGGCGACCTACAAGAGCATCGCCGCTGACCTGGGCATCAACCGGGCCACCCTGCGGGAGTGGGTGCTGAGGGACCGGGAATGCCGAGGCGTCGGCCCGGTCGCCGCCCGGGCGGGGCAGACGTCGGCCCGGGCGGGGCAGGCGACGCCGTCCGCGGATCCGGACGAGCGGATCCGGCAGCTGGAGGCAAGGGTGGCCGAGCTCGAGGCGAATGAACGCAAACTCGCGACCGAGCGGGACATACTCCGCAAGGCGGCCAAGTATTTCGCCGGAGAGACGAACTGGTGAGGAGCCGCTTCCAGTTCGTCGACGACCACCGGGACGCCTTCGAGGTGAAGCAGCTCTGCCAGGTCCTGGACGTGAACAGATCCAGCTACTACAAGTGGCTGGCGGGCGCCGAGGCCCGGCAGGTCCGGCAGCGGGCCGACCAGCGCCTGGCTGCGAGGATCCGCGAGGTCCACGCGGAATCCGGCGGCGCCTACGGCTCCCCTCGGGTGACCGCCGAGCTGAAGGAGACCGGCCTGCACGTCAATGAGAAGCGCGTCGCCCGGGTGATGCGAACGTTCTCCATCACCGGCATCCGCCTGCGCAGACGCGTCCGCACCACTGCCGCGGACCCGGCAGCCGCGCTGGTCCCTGACCTATTCCAGAGGGACTTCACCGCCGCCGAGCCGGGCCGGAAATACATGGGCGACATCACTTACCTGCCCCTCGCGAACGGCGAGTTCCTCTACCTGGCCACGGTGCTGGACTGTTTCAGCCGCCGGGTGGTCGGCTGGTCAATCGCCGGCCACATGCGCACGGACCTGGTCGCCGACGCCCTGCTGATGGCCGCCCGCACCCGCGGCAGCCTGGAGGGTTCCGCCTTTCACTCCGATCACGGGGCGCAATACGGCTCTCGGGCCTTCGCAGGTCTCTGCGACCAACTGAAGGTCACCCGGTCGATGGGCGCGGTCGGGTCCAGCGCCGACAACGCAGCCTGCGAAAGCTTCCACGCTTCCCTCAAACGCGAGACCCTCCAGGACGCCCGAGACTACGGCGACGCCAGCACCTGCCGCAGAACCGTTTTCGCCTGGCTGACCCGCTACAACACCCGCCGCCGGCACTCCGCCAACGGCCACCTCAGCCCCAACGAATACGAACGCCGACACCACGCGGCTAAGCTCACCCTCGCCGCGTGATCAACGAAGCGTGTCCACCACCACGGGGGAAGGCCC
>NZ_JBHWVJ010000187.1:0-1308 GCF_042736725.1 Streptomyces sp. NPDC060028
GGGCCTTGACCCCGGGTTTTGGACACCGGAGACACTTGGATCTTGACGGTCCAGGAGAACGGAGTCCCCGTGGGGATGAAGCATTACCCCGCCGAGTTCAAGGCGGACGCGGTCGCGTTGTACCGGTCGAGGCCGGGAGCGACGATCAAGTCCGTCGCCGGTGATCTCGGGGTGAACACCGAAACGCTGCGGAACTGGATCCGAGCCGCCGACGGCCGCCGGCCCGGCGCCCACTCCGCACCGCCGGCCGCTTCGCAGACCGGCGACGACGCCGTTCAGGCGGAGCTGGCCGCCGCCCGCAAGAGGATCCGTGAGCTCGAGGAAGAACGGGACATTCTCCGCAAGGCGGCCCGGTATTTCGCGACGGAGACGCGCTGGTGAACCGCTACCAGTTCGTTGACGATCACCAGCGCCGACACGGCGTGAAGCGGCTCTGCGACATCCTCGGCCTGGCCCGCTCGAGCTTCTACTACTGGCGCCGCACCGCAGCCGCGAGAGCGGCCCGGCAGACCGTCGAAGCCGGGATCGCGGCCCGGATACGCAAGGTCCACCAGGACTCCGACGGCACCTACGGAGCTCCCAGGATCACCGCCGAACTCCGCGACCAGGGCGGCCCGGCGGTCAACCACAAGCGCGTCGCCAGGATCATGCGGACCATCGGACTTGAGGGCGTTCGTCTGCGTCGCCGGCACCGCACTACCGTCGCGGACCAGGCCGCAGCGAAGGCGCCGGACCTGATAGGCCGTGACTTCACCGCGGCCGCGGTCAACAGAAAGTACGTCGGCGACATCACATACCTGCCGGTCAGCGGCGCGAAGCCGCTCTACCTCGCGACCGTCATCGACCTCGCCTCACGCCGGCTGGCCGGGTGGGCGATCGCAGATCACATGCGAACCGAACTCGTCATCGACGCCCTCGCGGCAGCCGAGCGGACCCGCGGGAACCTGACCGGAGCAGTGATGCACACCGACCACGGCTCGCAATACACGAGCAGGGCCTTCGCAGAAATCTGCAGGTCAGCAGGGGTCCGGCAGAGCATGGGCGCGGTCGGATCCAGCGCCGACAACGCCGCCGCGGAAAGCTTCAACGCCGCCTTCAAGAGGGAGACGCTCAAAGGCCGGAAGGCCTGGCCGAGCGAGCGCGAGGCCAGGCTCGACGCCTTCCGCTGGCTGACCCGATACAACACACGACGCCGGCACTCCCGCCTCGGCCAGCGGTCCCCGATCGCCTACGAGAACGACCTCCAACCAGCAACAACTACCCTGACCCAAGCCGCATAGACGTGTTCAAAATCCGGGGTCAAGGCCC
>NZ_JBHWVJ010000188.1:0-1271 GCF_042736725.1 Streptomyces sp. NPDC060028
GCAGGCTCAGCGCCTGGCGCAGGAGGAGAGAGACAGCGCTCTGCGGGAACTGGAGGCCGCGCGATTACAGGAGCAGCGCACAGCCGCAGTGGCACGCGTTGTTCTGGTTCGTACGTCAACCGCCGCGTGGCACGACCTACTCGACCAGAAGGTGAAGGATATTTCGTACGGGCCTGCTGTGGACTTGGGCGCCTTCGACCAGGCTGTGATGAACCTTCGAGGGGAGGCCCGCACTGCCATCTATCACGCCCTGTACGAGGGGCTCTGGATACCGCAGACGAGTTATGGGTACCCGGCGGGCCAGCCGCTGATCATGGACGCCTTGGATCATGCCACTGAGCTCGTGCGTGAGTCGTTGGTCATGACACCGCCCAGGGGGGACCACTCGATTCAGCCGCACAACCGGGATGCGATACACGCTGCCCTCAGCGCAGTCATGAGCGCTCGCGCTGCATTGTCTCAGGGCTTGCTCCAGCGCATTGAGGCCCTGATGGACGTTACGGTCATCGGTCCCCGCATGTCGCGCGAGTCGACCGATGGCACTGCTCCATCCGAACGAAGACCGCTGGCTTGAAGCGCTCAGGCTGGACCCATCGACGAGGACCCCGGCCTGCCCGAGACGTGGTGGAAAGAGATGGTCGCCGCCTTGGACGCCCTCGCCAACGTCCCGCCGTCGGCTGACCGCGAGGCCGTACGCGAGGAGTACCTGCGCCGCGTCACCGCCGAGTTCACCGGCCACCAAGTCAACGACCTCACCTGGACCACCGCCCACGGCGACCTCCACCAGGGCAATATCACCCGCGGCCCGCACATCCTGGACTGGGAAGGATGGGGCAGCACTCCGTACGGCTACGCCCGCTGGCTCCCGTGAGTCGTCCCTCGGCCGCTTGCGTCGCATGGGCGCACCTTCTGTGGCCAATGCCAAGAGCAAGGACCGCCCGCATCAGATAGCTGGTCAGTGAGTTCGGCAAAGATTCTCTTCTGCGGATGTCACACTCGGCGTCGCTCGATGCTTTAAGACTCAGATGCAGCGCACAGCGCACTGCACGGTCAAGGGGTGGTCGTGGATCCAACACTGATGACGGTGATCGTGGCGGGGGCGACCTCGCTGCTCGGGCTCATCGCAAGGCTGGCGTACTGGGCGGCCCGGGACAGGGCTGAGGTACGCCGCGCTGAGCTTGCCCAGCAGGGCCTTTCGGAACGGGTGAGGTCGCTGCCGCCCGGCAGTCGGCTGTCGGAGAAGTCGTCCGAACGCTCTGTTGAGATTCTGG
>NZ_JBHWVJ010000189.1:0-1261 GCF_042736725.1 Streptomyces sp. NPDC060028
GTTTGCGGCCGAGCGCTGCCCGCAGCTGGTCCTCGCGCGCGTGCAGTTCGTGCAGCACCGTGGCGAGGACGGCCCGGCTGTACGGTCCCCACTCGGCCAGCAGCGAGCAGCTGTACGGAGTCCCTGGCATCCGTACCGCGGCTGTGGTCGCCTCCCAGTAGCCGTACTCGGGCCCAGCCAGCCCAGCCCGGACAGCAGCCACCAGGCCCGCGGGCCGGGGCCGTTGCGGCGGCGCCACGTACCGCAGGAGCGGATGCTGGCCGTTGACGCGATAGTCCCGCAGCACGGCGAACGGTGACTCGCCCTCGCGGGTGGCGGTCCGTACGTACAGCCGCTCCAACTCCCGGGCCTCGCTCAGGCACGTCTCCAGCTGCTCGGCCAGGGCGGCGCGCTGGGCCCGCAGCAGGCGCCGCTGATCGGCCTGGGCGTGCTTCGCCTGGCGCCGGTCGGCCTCGGCGTGCTGACGTTCGGCGAGGGCCTGCTGCTGCTCGGCTTGGACTTGGCGGACGATGGCCTCGGCCTGGGTGGGCGGATCGGCCGCGACGGTGGCGAGGTCGTCCAGCCGGGTTCGCGCCCGGGTGTCGAGGACCCGGGTCCGTACGTCCCGCAGGGCCGCGCGGACGCCTGCCGCCTCGGGCCGCAGGGTGGCCGGCACCCGGCGTCCGTCGATGGATTCGGCGGCCTGGCGCAGCCGCTCGGCGAGGGCGTGCCTGTCCCGGACTAGGCCGAGGTCTTCGACGTCGTTGCGGACGCGGGCCTTGCGGGCGTGGCCGCGCGCCTGCTCTCGCTCGGCCCGGGCCTGGTCGAGCGCGGCGGTCATCGTCCCGGCGTCGGAGCCGAAAGCCTGCCGCAGGGCGGCTATGTCCGGCTGCCAGCCGTCGATGACCATGCCGGGCGCGGTCTCGGTCACCAGGAGGTAATCCAGCGCGGTGACGAAGGCGGCCCGGGTGTGGTCGGGGGTGTCGAGCAGTGGCAGGCGGCCGAGCGCGGCCAGCTCCAGGGCCTCAACTCCGGGGAACTCTTCGGCGCCGGCCTCGGTGAGGACCTGGCGCACTTGCTTGAGCACGGCGCGGCCGTTCTCGTCCAGGTGCGAGGCCGGCGGGGTGAGCCTGTCGAGGTCGAGGACCTGGCCGCGCGGGCGGCTCATGAGCTCCTCGAACACTTCCCCGCGGCCGCGCATGTACCGGGTGTCCAGTACGACGGACCGGCGGCGGTACTCCGGGCGCAGCACCGCGTACCGGTCGCCGCGGGCGGGAGGATT
>NZ_JBHWVJ010000190.1:0-1233 GCF_042736725.1 Streptomyces sp. NPDC060028
TCCTTGTACTTCACCTCGTACGTCGCGGACTTGTCCCGGCGAGCGGGGCGACGCACCGCGACGACCAGGACCTTGTAGTCCTGGACACGCACCGCGGCAAAGAGGGAGACCGTCGTGATCTCCTCGGTCGAGGCTTCTTCCACCAGTTTGGCCATGACACTCCCTGTCATCAAACGATTACGAAGAGTGACAGTATAGGAGAGTGGCATACGCGGTCACGGCCCGCCCTCTTCGGCCACCCACACGATCCTTCCGTGTGGCGAGGACACCGGTGCGCCGTCGCGCGCAATGCAGCTGCTGCCCCGGGATGCCGGGCCACGCCGGCGGTACTGCGACACGACGCCACGAGGAGATCTACCAGCGCGCCGTCTGTGAAGGCTTGGCTGTGATCAGAGGCGATTACCTGTGGGCGCAGGGTCTGTGTCCGGTGTGCGGGATCTCGGTATCACTGCGGAAGCGGACGGACTCGGTGTACTGCTCGCCGAAGTGCCGCACCCGGGCCTGGAGACTGCGACGCGAGGTTGTCGCCGGTGATGGTGATGCTTGCGGACGGCCGTTGCCGTAAGCGTCACCCCGTGACGGCTGTCCATCACGATCGGTCGCCAACGACCACACGCTTCGCAGCCACATCGGCGGTCCGACTTTTATGCGAGGGCGGCCCGGTTGACGATGGGCGGAGTCGGACCGGGCAGCCGCCGCACACCCCGCCCCGCCGGACGGGGCACACCATCTCGCCCCTTCGCGTATCAACCCGCGCTCACTGAGCTGACATGAAGCGGTCGGCCCGTTCAGTGCGTCGCCCGAATCCGTCGGTCTCGGCACGATCAGCAACCGCTATGCCACCCTTCGCCAGGCACCGGCCGCCGCCGTTTAGAGCGGGCGCCGCGACGATACTCATTCCGGTGCGGGGTTTGGACCGAAGCCTCGCAGGGCTCGCCGGGACGTTGTCTTGCACGTGGTCCCGACGAGCCCGCCCGCGCCGCGTTCAGCAATCCCACTTCCCCGCTGCGGCCATGCGCTGTCATTGCCAAGGCCGCACCGTTGCTTGCGGCACGCTGAGGCGAAGCAGGACGGTTCGGCCGGACGGGAATCCGTCAGAGCGCCTCCGAGCGCAGCGGTCGCACTCCTCACCGGATCAGTGGACGGGGCGAGGTTGACGGCAGCCCTACGGGGAGGCCACCCGGTGGCTGCGCGCAGAAGCCTGGTGACGCGGCCAGTTGGCCGGGGCGTGCC
>NZ_JBHWVJ010000191.1:0-1192 GCF_042736725.1 Streptomyces sp. NPDC060028
CAACTCGTCCTCCTGTGTCCTGTGCTGTCGTGCGCCGTCGCCGGTCGGCGGCGGCTGAGTCCCCCCGGGCGGGATTCGATCCCGCAGCATCGCGCATGGGCCGGAGGGCGCAGTGGCCTGCCCCTAGGGGTGCACTTCTGCGGCGTTACTTCTTCTTGGCCTTGGCTTCCTCGGCCCTGCGCCGTGCCTCGTCGGCACTCCGCGAGGCTGCCTGCGCTGCTGCGATGCGGTCCCGTGCAAGCTGGTCGGCGGCCTGCTGATCCTTACGGGCGGTGCTCATGAACGGCCCCCCTTGCCCTTGTTGGTGTCAGTGGGGGTGCCGGGCACCGGCTTGGTCGGCGCGGGGAAATATCCGCCGCGCGACGCCTGATAGGTCGTCTCATGGGCGCTCAGGTCCGTGCGCTCCGTCTTCATCGGCATGGTGCGGCGGAGTCCCATCAGGCACCCCCGACCAGCAACGGGCGGGGGGCGGGGATGGTGGCGCTGAGCCAAGATGCCTCAGGCTCGAAGCCGCGCCGGTTGTCCTCGCGCTCCTGGCGCTCGATCTCCTCGGCCAGTCCGGCGCACGGCCGGACCATGATGATCACACCTTCGGGCGTGACGATACGATCCATGCGGATCGCCCTCCTATGCATGTAGGTGGGTGGTCAAGGCCCTCGGTAGGTGTTCCAGCACCTCCGGGGGCCGCCCCGTTTCCGGGGTGGGCTCCACCATGACACAGAAACCACAGGCGGTGCAACCAACACACAGGCGATTGTTTTAGCTATGCTCTTCCACATGGAGATCCCCGAAGAGCAGCAGGCGACGGCGCTACGCGCTGTCGCGGAGGCAGGCGACCGACGCGCCCGCCTACTGGATGAGGCAGCACGCATCCTGGCCCAAGAGATCAAGCCGCACGCCGTGGAGGCAGCACGGCTCGGTGCAGGCCGGAACCGGATTCGCGAACTCGCCCGCGTCGGCCCTAGCGTCCTCTACAGATGGCTCGAAGAGGCCGGAATTCCCGTGCGCCCTAAGCGGCCAGCCTCGCCTCGATGGCCCGACCGGAGCTAGGCCGGCCACCACCTCACAACCGGGTGAATCTCCAGCGTCCGCACGGGGCGTAGTGTCACCCGCACCAAACGTAAATGCCCGCCGTGACTCCATCGGGACTGCAATCCCTCAGGCGGCGGGCGACCCTACACAGGTCTCCGGC
>NZ_JBHWVJ010000192.1:0-1160 GCF_042736725.1 Streptomyces sp. NPDC060028
CTAGTGTCCTGCGCCGGAGATTCGTCGGCAGAAACGGGCGAGGGAGTCGAGGATCTCCTCGGCTGTCTTGGTCCAGATGAACGGCTTGGGGTCTTCGTTCCAGTTCTTGACCCACTTGCGGATGTCGGCTTCGAGGGCCTGGACGTTCTTGTGGGCGCCGCGGCGGATCATCTGGTCGGCCAAGAAGCCGAACCACCGCTCGACCTGGTTGATCCACGAGGAGCCGGTCGGGGTGAAGTGCAGCTGGAACCGGGGGTGTTTGGTCAGCCACGTCCTGATCGCCGGGGTCTTGTGGGTGCCGTAGTTGTCCACGATCAGGTGGACCTGGAGATGGGCGGGCACCTCTTTGTCGATCCTGATCAGGAACTTCTTGAACTCGGCTGCCCGGTGCCGGCGGTGCAGGGCGCTGATGACCTCGCCGGTGGCTACGTCGAACGCGGCAAACAAGGTGGTCAGGCCGTTGCGGACGTAGTCGTGGGTTCGCCGCTCGGGCATCCCGGGCATTATCGGCAGGACCGGCTGGGACCGGTCCAGGGCCTGGATCTGGGACTTCTCGTCCACCGAGAGCACCACCGCACCCTCGGGCGGGTTGAAGTACAGGCCAACGACGTCGTAGACCTTCTCCATGAACAATGGGTCCGTCGACAGCTTGAACGTGTCGGTCAGATGCGGCTTGAGCTGGAACTTCCGCCAGATCCGGCCGACGGTGGACTTGGAGAGGCCACTGCGGTCCGCCATCGACTTGCGTGACCAGTGGGTGGCGTTCTTCGGGAGTTCCTCCAGCGTGGTGACCACGACCGTCTCGACCTGATCAACGCTGATGGTGGGCGGACGGCCTGGTCGGGGCTCGTCAACGAGCCCGTCCAGCCGCTCGGCAAGGAACCGTCGGCGCCACTTGCGGACCGTGTCCGCGGTCACCCGCAGATCCCGGGCGACCGCGACGATCGGTGGCACCTCCGGCCCCGCGCACGCCAACACAATCCGTGCGCGCAGGGCCAGAGCCTGGGCCGACGTCGCCCGGCGCGTCCACCGCTCCAACACCGCCCGCTCATCAACGGACAGCATCAACGGCTCCAGCTTCGGGCCCCGACGAGGAACAGATGCACCAGCAGCAGAAGTCACACAGCAACTAACGATCAACTACTGGCGCAGGACACTAG
>NZ_JBHWVJ010000193.1:0-1152 GCF_042736725.1 Streptomyces sp. NPDC060028
AACGTACACCGTGATGACCCCGGGCGGGGGTCTGCACCTGTACTTCCAGCAGCCCGCTGACGGGCCGCTCATCGGCTGCGCCACCGGGGAGGGCCCCACCCCGCCCCACATCGGACCCATGGTCGACGTGCGCGGGGTCGGCGGGTACGTCATCGCTGCCGGGTCCTACTCGACTGCCCAGGGCCGCGTGTACGAGCGGGCGAGCGCCCCGGAGGTGCGGCCGCAGCCGCTCCCTGGCTGGCTGCTTGAGCTGCTGCGCCCGTCCGCTCCTCCCGCTGCTCCTCCCCGCCCGCCGGCGCCTGTGTGCCTGTACGCCCCGGGCGGCCGTCCGGCTTCCCGTGCGGAGCGGTATGCGGCCGCGGCCCTCGATGGAGCGGCCGACGACATCGCCCAGGCGGTCGAAGGCGAACGGAATCGTCGCCTGTTCGCGGCCGCGCGAAAGCTCGG
The DNA here is from genome assembly GCF_042736725.1 of Streptomyces sp. NPDC060028. NCBI lineage: Bacteria > Bacillati > Actinomycetota > Actinomycetes > Kitasatosporales > Streptomycetaceae > Streptomyces > Streptomyces sp. NPDC060028. Next base: position 448 of record NZ_JBHWVJ010000193.1, read on the forward strand.
CGAGCTGCACGAAATCGCCCCGGAGGTCCTCAGTGAAGCGGCCGTGCGTGCCCAGCTGCTCTCCGCAGCACTGGCCGTGGGGCTCCGGGAACGTGCATCCCTGGCAAGCATCGAGTCCGGATGGACGAAGGGGATCGCCAACCCGACGATGCCCCGGGCTCTGCTCGGCGGTGCCGCGTGACGACGACTGGCGACATGTGGGCCGGGGAGGAAGCCCAGGAGGAGCGGCCGCGGCCGCCTGCGCAGCGCAGGGTAGTGCGCAGGCCCTCGCGCCCCGTACAACACCGCGGGCAGCTGCGTATGGCAGAGCGGTTCCTCGCCGAGCACGGCGACGCTCTGCGGCACGTCCACGGCATCGGGTGGCACGTGTGGGACGCCACCCGGTGGCTGGCAGACGAGAAGCGCATCGATATCAGCTACGCGGTCGACACCGTGAAGAACGCGCTCCGAGAGCTTGAGGAACTCACCGGAGACGAACGCGACGACCTGTACAAGGACGTGCGGAAATCGGAGTCCGCGAGCGGCCTGGAGGGCATGGTCAAGATTGCCTCTGCCCGGGCGCCCATGAGCGTGGCAAGCAAGGAACTGGACACCGACGCGTACCTGTTCAACACCCCCACCGGCACCGTGCATCTGCTCACCGGAGACGTCACGGAGTGCTCCCGGGACGATCTGATCACCAAGGTTGCCGGAGCTGGCTTGGAC
>NZ_JBHWVJ010000194.1:0-1148 GCF_042736725.1 Streptomyces sp. NPDC060028
CTGCCCCGATCCGTCGCGTAACTGGGCCCATTTCGCTCCACCTTGCTGGCCCGGTCTCTGCCGCCGTACGTGACCCGAGCGTCCGTCGGTCGGGCCGCGCGGCGGCCACCTCCTGGTGCTCCGCGTCGTCCTCGAGGAGCTGTTCGCGGTCGACGTGCTCAACGGGCAGCAGCCGCGGGGCGGTCGACGTCGTCGTGCTCCTGGCGGTGGTCGACGGACCGGTGCCCAGTGGGCGGCGCGTGGTGCTCATGCCGCCAGTCTCCCGGTCGGCCACCCTTCGCCGACGCCATGCCGGGGCGTCGGCGCTTTCGCCGCACGGCGCGAGCCGGGCGGACGGCCCACCGCCACGCACCCGATCCCCTCGCCCGGCCGCCGCCACCACCCACCCCCCACCCTTCTCTTTCGTCTTGCTTGGGGCGGCAGGGGGCCGTAGAGGGGATGTCGGCACAAGTGGAAGCGCCCGACCACGCGGCTCTACCTGCGACAACGCAGGCCGTCGGAATGAGGAGTGCGCAACCTGGTGCGCAACCTCCCGTGCAACCCGACCACGGGGCGACCGCGCACCCGACCACAGACCCGACCACGGACACCGGTGGCCCCGTTGGTGGGCCCCACCGAAACCCCCACCACTGCCCCCACCGGTGCCGCGACAGGGACTTGCGAGGCTTGCCCACCGGTCCGGCACAGTGATCCCGGGCTGTTCCCCCGGGGAACACCCCGCCGCGATCTGTTCCCCCGGGGAACACCTGCGGATCGGAATGCAAGGGTGTGCCGCTCGATCACTGATAGCGCTTCGTCACGCACTGAGGTACCAAGCCCCCCTCCGGACAACGGACGGGGGCTTTTCTCTGCCCCGGTCCTGTCCTTCTTCGCCTGAGTCCGGCGAAGGAGTGAGGACTTGCGCGGCTTGGGCCCCGCTCCCTCAACGTCACCACCGCCCCGGCCTGTCCGGGACAGACGGACTTTTTTTCCACGGTCTGGAGGACCAGTTGAGCAACGAACAGAGCGACCAGCAGGCGCCCGCATCGCATGAGCGCCCGACCCGTCGCGAGGCTGTGAAGCGGGGGGCGTCTGGTCTTGCCGGAGGGGTGGCACTCGGTATGGCCCGGGAGGCGGGCAGGCGTCTCGCCCAGGTCATCTTCGAGGCC
>NZ_JBHWVJ010000195.1:0-1126 GCF_042736725.1 Streptomyces sp. NPDC060028
GGAATGCCTAGAGAAGCCAATAAATACAAGGACAATGAATTAGAGCGGTGAAAACGGGCAATCAATTGCCCTTCCAAAATTTCCACCACTTTTTTTGTTTGGTGGCTGCGATCATTTTTTGTGTCTCAAGGGACTCACGTAATGCAGCGGTGAGTGTCTCGTGCCTTTCTTGCTGTCTTTTTTCGAATCGTTCCATCCGTTCTGCCATGTGGCGGTTGAATTCTTCCTGTCGTTTCATGAATTCGACTAAAGGATTGTCCTGTAGCGATGTAGCGGTATCCGATATGGTCAGTTTAGAACGATATAAGCTTGCTATGTGCTTTACCGTTTCGTCGAGTGAGTGTCCATTGATCTTAGTCATTGTACATAGATACTCTAAAGTCTTTACGTCATCCTCGGTATAGAGTCGCCATCCTTTCGAATCTTTATTGAACGAGTAGCCTTGTTCTTCAAGCATACTGGCATACTTGCGGACAGTTACTGGCTCTATACCGAGGTGTTTTGCGACGTCCTTTGATGATAATTTGATTCCCATATCCATAACGTATCACCTCGTAAAAAGGGTTCGCTATAGTGAGGGCAAAGCCCTTTATTTAGAGCCATTTAAAAAGAAAGCTGTTCCGTTCTTTTATCAGGTTGGGACTGTATTTAGTTTATGGGGGAGTGCCAATGAGTGATTTTGAAACAGGAATGAGATATGTAAGAGCAACCCTTGGCTTTGAGGGTTTAGTGCTGACGGAAGAAGAGGAAAAGCTTTTAGAAAGACGGTTTCATGGAGAAATCACAGAGGAAGAATACATACAAAAAGCGTTTGAGCTTTCTTTGATGTGATGTACCTGCAGGGGCTTATAATATTCATAGCTGTTGTTAGAACCTAAACCCTTTTACCGTTTTTGGCGGTGAGGGTTCTTTTTTTTTTAGGCAGTGATGCGATTTTGGCGTGAGTCAACGGTAACCGGACCGTAGGGAGGATTAAGGAGTTGACTCGCTCAGCGCCACCCGAACCCTTTCAGCACTCAAACAAACGCGTTTGTTTGACGCCAACCGGCGAGGGAGCCCCCTCAAAAAGTGAGGGGGTTGGGGGAGTTTTTTAGATGGGGTTAAGGGGAAGAGTTCCCCTTACAGG
>NZ_JBHWVJ010000196.1:0-1106 GCF_042736725.1 Streptomyces sp. NPDC060028
CGGGCACTGTGAGCCATACCTCTTCACCTGCCATGGGGTGATCTCCTGTCGGTACAACGGGGGTTCGGACGCTAGTGACACCGGCGACTGTGGGGCACTGCGTGGGCAGAGTGCCTCACGAGGGGCCTATACCGGAACGTATCGGATGAGTGTTCGATTCTCCGGGGCGGGGATTTAGGGCTGAGATCCTGCCGAGTAGTAGTCGCCGGTTGAGGGCTGCACAGGCCATCGAGCCGCGCCGCGACGTTGTAGCGGATACCTGACGCTGAACAGCTCGCCGGACATTCGGATGTCCTGCACCTCCACCACGCGGGCCTTACTACCGCGTCCGAGAGAGGCAACCCGCAGGATTCGCAGCATTGGCACGCCAGGAGGCAGGAGCAACGTCTCAGCCTCAGCCGGGTTCGGTGTAGCCGCGGTGACCTCCTCTTCCCACTGCAGTGGTTGCTGGGCCCACTCCTCAATGCGGTCATACGAGCCGCCGAGGCCGGTGCCGCCGGCGAGGACCGGCACGTCCTCGACGATGTCGGGGTGGAACCAGGATGCGGCGAGCTGGCGGTACTGCGGCTGCTCCGGATCGCCGTTGGCGCGCTCGCGGAGTAGGACCAGAGTCCCGGGAGTGATGCCCAGCAGTTCCGCGACATCCGCCGGTACGGGGCGGGTGTCGATGGCGAGACCGAGGCCCTGAATGGTGCGCCAGTGTTGGACGGTTGGTCCGGAGTAGTAGCCCAGGTGGTCACGCTCGATGTTGCGGGACCGCACGAGCCGCGTCGTTGGACGCTGGCGCACGATCGTTCCGGCACGGCCGCCCGGAGACTCGGCTAGGCCCTCAGCCTTGAGCTGGTTCAACGCCTGGCGCGCAGTCTGACGGTTCACCGAGTAGCGCTCGGCCAGCGTCTCGATGCCTGGCAACCGGTCTCCTGGCTGCAGCTCGCCCCGCTGGATCTGTGTGCGCAGGTTGGCTGCAATCTCATCGGCCGTGCTTGGCATGGCTCGCCTCCCTTCATGTAGTCGCTGCGACGTTACGTGCTAGCAGCAAATCTTGACACATGACGCACTGAGAGGGCAATATCAAAGCTCGGAACGTGCTAGCACGTTCGGTGCGA
>NZ_JBHWVJ010000197.1:0-1072 GCF_042736725.1 Streptomyces sp. NPDC060028
CACGTTCCAATCTGACGGAAGGTCAGATGAAGGTGTTCCTTCGCGGGGGCCCGGCATCCGGGTGAACCTTGCTCGGGCTGTGCACGCGGCTGCGCTCGCGCCGCGTGACACTCGACAGCGAGGCCCATTGATCACTACTGCGGCGCATACGTTCGCCCGGGCCCGGCCGCGGGCAACTCCCGTGGCTGGTGGAGAGTCCCGAGCCGGAGGTAGACCGCCCGTGGCGGTGAACGGAAACCCGACCGTCCGACGGCGCCGGCTGGGCGCGGAGCTGCGCCGGCTCCGTCTGGCGCGCGGCCTGACCAGTACGCAGGTGGCCGAGCACCTGTTGATCTCCCAGCCCAAGGTCAGCCACTTGGAGAACGGCCGCCGCGCGATCAAGCCCCGCGATGTGCGGGACCTGTGCGCCCTCTACCACGTCACCGACCCGCAGGTCATCGACGGGTTGATGCAGATGGCCAGGGAGGCGGACCGGCAGGGCTGGTGGGTCGCCTGCGGCGAGGTCCCCTACGCCGTCTACATCGGCCTGGAGACGGCAGCCGCATCTGTCCGCTCCTACGACCCCCTGGTGATCCCCGGCCTGCTGCAAACACCCGCCTACGCCCAAGCCGTCATCGAGGAAACGATCCCTCAGGCCACGGCCGAACAGATCGCCGTGCGCCGTGAGGTCCGGCTGCGCCGCCAGTTCCGCGCCCACCACCCCGCCCGGCCCTTCCGCCTCTGGGTTGTCCTGGACGAATCCGCACTGCGCCGCGTGGTCGGCAGCCCGCAGATCATGCGCGAGCAGCTCGAGTACCTGAACCGCCTCGGCGCGCAGCCGCACATCACCGTGCAGGTCCTCCCCCACACCGTGGGAGCCCACCCGGGCGTCTCGGGGCAGTTCTCCATCCTCGACTTCCCGGACGCCCTCGGGGCGGGGACGGTGTACCTGGAACGGTTTACCAGCGACCTCTACCTGGAGAAACGATCCGACGTGCGGCACTTCAGCGCCATGTACGACCACCTTCAGGCCCAGGCCCTGAACCCGGACAGCACCCGCCGGTTCATCAGCGGTGCCGCCGAGGAGCTCCTG
>NZ_JBHWVJ010000198.1:0-1061 GCF_042736725.1 Streptomyces sp. NPDC060028
GGCTCACCCCGGACGCCAAGGGCATGTACGTGTGCGGGTTCACCATCACCGGCCAGCCGGTGAAGACGATGGTGTACCAGCACGACAAGAACGCCGCCGCCCACGGCCTCACGCTCGGGGTGTCCCGGTCCGGCAAGACGCAGTACTTCGCGATCAACATGGCCGCGCAGTCCCTGGACGGCCAGGTGGTGTGGCTCTCGACCGTCCGGAAGGACGAGAAGACCACCACGCTGGGCCGGTACATCGACCGGCAGGGCTCGAACGCGCTGTGGATGGCCCGCTCGCTCCGGGCGGCGCAGGCACTGTGCGAGATCAGGGCGGAGATGCCCTGGCCACACGACGGCCAGCCGCACGACTACAAGCCAGGAGATCCCCGCTGCCCGTACGCGCAGCTGAACGTGTACGCGGACGAGTTCATGACCGCGGCGCAGGACGGAGACTTCGGCGAGTCCATCCAGAAGGACGGGGACGACCTCACGGTCACCGGGCTGAAGTACGGCATCGGCTTCAACCCGGCCGGCCAGTCGCCGTTCGCGCACAACGGGTTCTCCACCGAGATGAAAGACAACCTGCGGCAGAACAGCAGGCCCGTGATCTTCAACATGGGCTCTCCCGCAGCCACCCGCAAGGCGGCGGAAGGCACGATGGAGAACGCCTACGACGTGCCGACCATCCCGGCCCGCTACGCCCGCCAGGAAGGCTCCGCGATCGAGCGGGCCATGAACGGCGAAGCCGACCCCGAGAACGGCGTCTCCACAGGTGGTGTCGGCGTCATCGTCCTCGACAACGGCCGCGCCGTCCTCATGAGGTCGCTGTACGCGGACTTCGACACCGACCTGTCCAACCTGTTCCCCGACGAGGTCAACCAGCTCACCGACTACGAGGTCAGCGAGCTGACCAAGCGCGGCCTGTGGTTCGACTGGAACGAGCCCGTGCGGCCCGGCGAGTTCTGGCCCGCGCCCGACGAAGACGAGGAGAGCGAGAACCGCTCCCGCCGCCGCCGCGGCGGCGGCCAGGGCGGTGGCGGGCGCTCATCCAAGGGCAGCAGCCGCCGCGCTGAG